>JBBSSV010000001.1:0-24173 GCA_038241705.1 Burkholderiales bacterium
AATTGGAGCGGCTGGGGCAGCAACTGCGTCAGCAAGAAGAAAGTCGCATGCAATGTGAGCGCGGGCTGCAGCCACAACGTGATCAGATTACAGCGCTCCAACTGAAAGAGCAGGCCGCACGCCTGAGCCAAGAACAATACGCCCAGCATCTGCTGGAAGCAGGTGCGGATGAGGCAAGTCTGTCTCGGCAGTTGCAATCCGACATGCGTCCGTCAACCTTGCAGGCTGAGTTTGCGCGCCTGAGCAGCGCGATTACAACCTTGGGTGCAGTCAACCTAGCCGCTTTGGAGGAACTGACGCAGGCTTCAGCACGCAAGAATTTTCTGGATGCGCAGCATGCGGACTTGGCGGAGGCGATTGCTACACTAGAAAATGCAATTGCCAGGATCGACAGAGAAACGCGTGATCTGCTGCAGGAGACTTTCAATCAGGTCAATCGGCACTTCGGTGAGCTGTTTCCCGTTTTGTTTGGAGGTGGCACTGCCCGGCTAATCATGACTGGGGAAGAGGTTCTGGATTCCGGCGTGCAGGTCATGGCGCAACCGCCCGGTAAGAAAAACGCCACCATTCACTTGCTTTCAGGGGGCGAAAAGGCCCTGACTGCTACCGCACTGGTGTTTTCCATGTTTCAGCTGAATCCTGCTCCGTTTTGCCTGCTGGATGAAGTTGACGCGCCCCTTGATGATGCCAACACCGAACGTTTTTGCAATATGGTGCGGCGCATGTCGACCAATACCCAGTTCTTGTTCATTTCTCATAATCGCATTGCCATGGAAATGGCTCAGCAACTGATTGGCGTCACTATGCAAGAGCAGGGGGTCTCACGCATCGTGGCGGTGGACATGGAGACGGCAACCGTGCTGGCAAAAACGACGGACTGATACTGTGTGCGGCCTTTACCGCTCTATTTCAATTTCTGCCAAAACTGGATTGTCAGTGCCGTGCCGAGCGTGCCATGGCTGCGCGTTTTTGATAGTAGGCCACGTTCAATTGCGCTTCGCGGGCACGGTTTTGCTCCACATCGGCGCAGCGCAGATAATGATCTTCGGCGCGTCGCAGCCACCATTGTTTTACCATCCGCATGACTGGATTGACAGAAAGCATAGTCAACTCTTGCAACTTGTAATCTTTGACCTGGGACATGTAGACCCCCTTTTCGGTCATTAATAGGAAGTATTGGCTTCCTTTCCTGATGCGTTGTCATACAGGCCCTGAAAATCAGCCTTTCATGGACTTGGTCAATACAACACAATGGCCGCAACAGCTGGTCGGAAGGTAGAATGGCAGCCTCCAATGGCTGTCATCTTAGTATCTGCTTGAGATAATTATATTGATTGCAGTCAACATTTTAGGCGGGTTTTAAAACGGACAAACAGGCAAAATTGCTCCTGTGATAAAGCAAGGGTTTATCGTCTGCTTGCGGCTGGTTAAAATAGTAGGTCTGACTGTCAGCCCTGTTTGCAAATGCTGGCTATTGCTTCACGCAGCGTCGTATGAAATACGATGCACACTCTGGACAAGCATGCTTTGAAGTTAGGCGCGCTCTGGAGCGAAGGACAACCAAGACGACATCTTCGCTTTACAACTATTTCCAAGAGATGACATTTCGTTTCGAAAGCGACGTGTTAAATACGACTACAAAATTTCGGATGCGCCCTTGCTGCCAAGCGCGTAGCCCAGACATCCGGTAACGAATTAAGGTAATCAAGAATGACTGACTTGCAGGCAAGCCTGATAGGAATTGGCGCTTTGATTGTGATTGGCGTGGTCTCGTACAACAAATGGCAAGAGCACAAGGCAAAAAAAAGTGTCGACCAGGCGTTTGCCAATACCCCCGAGGATGCCTTGATGGGATCGGAAGAGGCCGCTCAAGGCAACAAGGTCCGCAGCGAGCCGGTGTTTGCCGCGCCTGAGGATCTGTCGATGTCGGCCACGACCGAGCCTCCTACCGATACTGAAGAAGTGATTGCCTCCGAGCTTCTCCCAGAGACAGCAACAAGCGAAACCGATGTGGCCGACCCGGTCGCCACAGAAGAAGAGGTTCAGGCAGCCACGACGATTGAATTGCCGGTGGACGATGTGATCGACTGCCTGATCCCGCTATCGCTGGAGCAACCCGTGGTAGGCGAAGCACTGCTGCCCTTGCTGGCCTCTATTCAGCCAACCGGTAACAAACAGGTGCAACTGATTGGTCAGCACGAAGACGGTAGCTGGGAAGCCGTAGTGGCTGGGCCATTGTATGTGGCGCTAGTCGCCAGCGTCCAAATGGCCAACCGTAGCGGGGTCCTGGATGAAGTCGAATATTCTGATTTCGTTCGACGCTTGCAGCAGGCGGCGGATCAGGTACAGGCCCACCCTGACACGCCCGATATGGTGGATGTGGTGGCTGCGGCCCGCAATTTGCAAGAGTTCGTGAGCGAATTCGATGCCCAGTTGAGTATTAACCTGCGCCCCAACAGTACGCCCTGGCCGGTAGGGACCCTGAAGAAGGCGCTGGAACGACAAGGTTTCAGTAGCCATGCGGGTGGCAAGCTGAGCATGCCAGACGGCGAGGGCGGGACCCTGTTCAGCTTGCTAACCAACGTGCCTACGCGTGAAGAATCCACTCGCTTGCTGACGCTTTTGCTGGATGTGCCTCGGATTGCGCCAGAGCGCGATGGTTTCGGCAACATGGTCAGTTGTGCCCGCACTCTCGCGGCCCGACTCGACGCTAGCATCGTAGACGATGGTGGTCAAGTTCTGTCCGACCCAGCGCTGGATGATATCGCCGGTCAGGTCAAGGCGTTTTACCAGGAAATGACTGCTGCTGAGATTCCAGCCGGTTCGCGTCGGGCTCTGCGTCTGTTCAATTGACCGTGGTAGCTCGACCAGAAGCCCCGGTTCCGCCCAGCGAAGGCCGAGCGGCCAGTGAATGGGAGCAGCGCCTGGAGTGGCTGCGCAACGAACTCAATCGCCACAGCCATGCCTATCACGCGCTGGACGCGCCTACCATTCCTGATGCAGAGTACGACCGCCTGTTTTCCGAACTACAGTTGCTGGAACATGAGCATCCGGATGCCATCACGCCCGATTCTCCCACCCAGCGCGTAGGCGACGCGCCGCTGTCGCACTTTGCGCAGGTGCGTCATGTCATTCCCATGCTGTCCATGGGTAATGGTTTTGAAGAAGAAGATATCCGGCAATTCGACCGGCGTGTACACGAAGGCCTGGACCTGCCGACGGCGACTGAAGTCGAATATGCCGCTGAACTCAAGTTTGATGGCCTGGCCATCAGCTTGCGCTACGAGCAGGGCATCCTGGTGCAGGCTGCTACGCGCGGTGACGGTACTACGGGTGAGGAAGTCACTGCCAACATTCGTACCGTACGTGCCATTCCCTTGCGTCTGCATGGCAAGCAGATCCCTGCGTTACTTGAGGTGCGCGGCGAAGTCCTGATGTTCAAATCGGACTTCTCTGCGCTGAACGAACGCCAGCGCCAGGCGGGGCAAAAGGAATTCGTCAATCCGCGCAATGCCGCCGCCGGTAGTCTGCGCCAATTGGATGCGCGCATCGTGGCCCAGCGCAGCCTGCGCTTTTTCGCCTACGGTATCGGTCAACTCGACGAGGCCGACATGCCGGCGTCGCATTCGACTTTGCTGGATTGGTATCAGACGCTAGGCATTCCGGTATGTCAGGAACGCGCCGTCATTTTCGGTGCCGATGGATTGCTGGCGTTTTTTGCAAGGATTGGCGAAAAACGTCATGCGCTGCCTTATGAGATCGACGGTGTGGTCTACAAGGTCAACCGTGTAGCGCAGCAGCAGCAATTGGGCTTTGTATCGCGCGCACCGCGTTTTGCTCTGGCACATAAGTTTCCTGCAGAAGAGGCAGTAACTGTCGTCCAGGGCATCGAGGTCCAGGTGGGCCGAACTGGCGCCATGACGCCGGTGGCGCGCCTGGCGCCGGTCTTCGTCGGTGGGGTAACGGTAACCAATGCCACCTTGCACAACGAAGATGAAGTTCGGCGCAAGGATGTGCATGTTGGTGATGCGGTCATGGTGCGTCGTGCTGGCGACGTCATCCCTGAAATCGTGTCCGTGATTCTCGATCAGCGTCCTGCAACAGCCACGGCATTCGTCATGCCCAGCGTCTGCCCGGTGTGCGGCTCTCCTATCGTACGTCTGGAAGACGAAGCGATTGCACGCTGCTCGGGCGGCTGGGTCAAGTGCGCCGCACAGCGCAAGGGCGGGTTGTTGCATTTCGTCTCGCGCCGCGCTCTGGACATCGAAGGACTAGGCGAACAGTTGGTGGATCAACTGGTGGAAAGAGACATCATCCGTACGGCCGCCGACCTCTATCGTCTGGGCCTGCGCGCGCTAATGGAGCTTGATCGCATGGCTGACAAGTCTGCCAACAATGTATTGCAGGCAATCGAGCGATCCAAGGCCACGACCCTGCCGCGCTTTATTTACGCACTGGGAGTTCGCCATGTGGGTGAGGCCACGGCCAAGGCATTGGCGTTGCACTTCGGCAGCATGGATGCGCTACTGGCTGCGGATGAAGAAGCGCTGCTGCAGGTGCCGGATATCGGTCCGGTGGTGGCGCATTCGCTCCGACTTTTTCTGGCGGACTGGATGAATGCTGAGTTGATCGAGCAGCTGCGCGCCTGTGGCGTACACTGGCAAGAGGGACCGCCTAAACCTGCGGCCGTGGAGACCGGAGTCTTGCTGGGCAAGTCCTTTGTCCTAACCGGCACTTTGCCCAATTTGACACGCATGGTGGCTGTAGAGCAGATCGAGGCCGCAGGCGGAAAGGTCACAGCATCAGTCTCGAAAAAGACACATTATGTCGTTGCAGGAGAGGAAGCCGGGAGCAAGCTGGAAAAGGCCCAGGCTCTGGGAATCACCATTCTGGATGAGGACGGACTGCTGCAACTGTTGGAAACCAAGGAAAAAGAGAATGCATAAAATCAGAAAAGCAGTATTTCCCGTTGCCGGCCTCGGCAGCCGCTTCTTGCCCGCCACCAAGGCTCAGCCCAAGGAAATGCTGCCCATCGTCGACAAGCCACTGATTCAGTATGCGGTGGAAGAGGCCGTAGCGGCGGGCATTACCGACATGATCTTCATCACCGGACGCAACAAGCGCGCCATCGAAGATCATTTCGACAAGGCCTACGAGCTGGAGGCGGAACTGGAGGCGGCCGACAAGACCGCGCTGCTGGAGCTGGTTCAGAACGTCATCCCAAAGCACATCAATTGCATTTTCATTCGCCAGTCTGCACCGCTTGGTTTGGGGCATGCGGTACTGTGCGCCCGCCCGGTCGTGGGCAATGACCCTTTTGCTGTTCTCTTGGCCGATGACTTCATGGACGTGGACGCTGGGCAGACGCCGGTGCTGGCGCAAATGGTGAAGGTGTTCGAGCGCGAGCAGGCCACAATCCTGGCTGTACAGGAAGTACCGCAAGCCCAAACGTCGCAATACGGCATCGTCAGCACGTCTAGCTACCAGCCTGATCTGGAACGGGTGCTTGGTATCGTAGAAAAGCCGGCTCCGGCAGCTGCGCCTTCGACGTTGGCGGTGGTCGGGCGCTACATCCTGACCAACAAAATTTTCGATTGCCTGGAAAACCAACCCGAAGGTGCCGGAGGGGAAATTCAACTGACCGATGGCGTGGCCACGCTCATGCAGACCGACCCCGTATTGGCATATCGCTATGCCGGCACACGCTACGACTGCGGCTCGAAGCTGGGTTATCTCCAGGCCATGGTGGCGGTAGGGCGTAAGCATGTTGAAACTGGCGAAGCGTTTTCTGAATTCCTGAGGAAAATGACATGAGTTTGCGGGAAATCCTGAAAATGGGCGACCCGCGTCTACTGCATCAGGCTGAGCCAGTCACGGCGTTCGATACGCCAGAGTTGTACGCCCTGATCGAGGATTTGTTCGAGACCATGCACGCGGCCAATGGCGCCGGCTTGGCTGCGCCCCAGATCGGTGTCAACCTGCAGGTGGTGATTTTTGGCTTTGAACACAACCCGCGCTATCCGGAAGTCTCGCCCGTGCCGCAAACCGTGCTGCTGAATCCGGTATTGACGCCTTTGACCACGGAAAAAGAAGACGACTGGGAAGGTTGCTTGTCAGTGCCCGGGATGCGCGGCAAGGTGCCTCGCTGGACAGCCCTGCGTTACGAAGGGTTTGACCAGTATGGTGCACCCATCCGGCGTGAAGTCGAAGGTTTTCATGCGCGCGTGGTGCAGCATGAGTGCGACCATTTGGTAGGTATTCTTTACCCGATGCGCATTCGCGATTTTTCCCACTTTGGTTATGTGGACGTGCTGTTTCCGGAACTGAAGCCCCAAAGTGATTGAGCGCTGGTCTCTGGCCGCATCCAGGTATTTCCCCTGCCTAGAACACTTCTTCCGCGCCCAGGTAACGCCATTGGCCCACTGGCAAGTTGCCCAGCTTGACCTGGCCAATTCGGACCCGTTTTAGTCCCAACACTTCCAATCCCACTGCTTCGCACATGTGACGGATCTGACGCTTCTTGCCTTCACGTAGGACAAAGCTGAGTTGGTCCTCATTTTGCCAGCGCACCTTGGCCGGCAGCAGCTTCTTTCCATCCAGTGACAAACCATAGTTCAGGCGTTTCAGATCGGCCTCGGGTAAACGGCCAGGCTTGGTATAGCGCACCCGCACCAGATATTCCTTGTCGACTTCGCTGTGTTCGCCAATCAGATGCTTGGCGATGCGGCCATCCTGGGTGAGCACCAGAAGACCCACCGAATCGATGTCCAGTCTGCCAGCAGGCACCAGGCTGCGCAGCTGGCTGGGATGAAAGGCCACAGGTGCCTGATCTTCCTGCCAGCGCGTCTCGCTATTCACCAACGTGACCGCCGGCTTGTGGCCATCTTCTGCCTGTCCGCTAACAAAGCCGACGGGCTTGTTGATTAAAATGGTCACTCGCCGTGCCTGCTGGACACTGGCCTGGCGCTCAACCTGAATGCGCTGTTGTGGCAAGACCTTGCTGCCCAGCACATCTACTACTTTGCCATCTACCCGGACCCAGCCCTTTTCTATCCAGGCGTCGGCCTCGCGGCGCGAGCACAATCCAAGTTCAGACATGCGTTTGGAAAGACGGACGGGTTCGGTCATGGCAACAACTCAGTGAAAGGAACAAGAAAGTGATGTAGGGGCGAAAGAGTTGCTGACCCCAGCCGCGGGCTGGAGGGCGGCCAAGAGATCGGTTTCAAACTGGATTTGGCCGCGCGCACTATTCAACACAGCACCATCGATCAGGAAGCTGTCTTCCACCCGTTCACCCATGGTCATGATCTTGGCGCTGTGCAGGTTGATACGATGCATGGCTAACGTATGGGCAATCGAATATAGCAAACCTGGGCGGTCTCCTGCAATGATCGACAACAGATAGTAATGGCCGCGCTCGTCTGGGCTCAAGTTCACAACCGGGCGCAGGGGAAAATTGCGCGATTGACGCGAGGTTTTGCCAACGCATGGCAGTAGCAGGGGCAGATCCTTGGCTAGCGTCTGTCCAAGTTCATATTCGACCAAGCTGATAATATCGCGATAGGAGTCGGCAAAAGCCGGGGCAGCCACCAAAAATGTATCCAAGGCATAGCCTTGCGTGCTGGTATGAATACGCGCATCGAGCACGCTGAATTGTTTGCGCTCGAAATAGGCGCAGATGTGGGCAAACAGATCGGCTTGGTCACGCGCATAGACACTTACCTGCAAACCTTCGCCGATGGGCGCCAGCCGGCCTTTCACAAGAGCGTGGGTGGAATTAGTTTTGTCGTGCAGGAAACGGGTTTGCCAGGCAATGTCGCCGGCGTCATGTCTTAAAAAATAAGCATTGTCCAGTTGTCGCCAGAGCGCCTGGTGCGCATTGTCAGACAGGCCGTGCAGCCGCAGCAAACGCAGGGCTTCATCTTGCCTGGTTTTGAGTTCACGGTCGGCGCAGGGCACTTCACCGCTAATGGCGCGAAGGGTCTGGCGGTACAGTTCCTCCAGCAGCTTGCCTTTCCAGGCATTCCATACTTTGGGGCTAGTGCCGCGGATATCAGCGACCGTCAGCAAATACAACGCGGTCAGACGCTGTTCGGTACCGACCAGCCTGGCAAATTTCTGGATTACCCTCGGATCGGACAGGTCCTGTTTTTGGGCAGTATGGGACAAGCTGAGATGATGTTCGACCAAGAACACCACGAGTTCGGTGTCGGCTGCGCCCAGGCCATGGTCCCTGCAAAAGTTGCGAGCGTCGGCCATGCCCAAGCGTGAATGGTCGCCGCCACGACCCTTGGCAATGTCATGGAACAACGCCGCGATGTAGAGCAGCCACGGCTGGGCGAAGCGCGCCATGAGCTGGTTGCAGAACGGATATTCGTGGGCGTGTTCGGCCAGGGTGAAACGACGCAGGTTGCGCACCACCATCAGGATATGGTGGTCAACGGTATAGACATGAAACAGGTCATGCTGCATCTGCCCGACGATCTGCCGGAAGGCGGGCAAATAGCGCCCGAGGATGCTGGTATCGTTCATGCGCCGCAACGTATGGGTAATGCCCTGGGGTGACTGCAGAATCTGCAGGAACAGCTTGCGGTTGGCAGGTTCGCGCCGGAAGGCAGCATTAATTCGAAAACGGGCATGCCAGAGAGCGCGCAAGGTGCGTGCGCTCATGCCTTTCAGCTCGGAATGTAGCGACAGCAGCAAGAAGCCTTCCAGCATGGTGTGTGGCGCAACCTGGAACGTATCGTCGGCGGCAATGTCGAGAAAATCATTGACCTTGTTAAAGTGGTGGTTCAGCGCTCGGGTGTGGCGGGGCTGAGGGTTCAGTTTGGCTTCAATGTTCTGCAGCAGGATGGTATTGAGTTGGGTGACCGCCTTGGCTGCCCAATAATAGTGCTGCATCAAGAATTCGCTGGCGCGTCGGGTATCGGTGGTGTGAAAGCCAAAGGATTCGGCCACCGGCGTTTGCAAGTCAAACAACAACCGGTCTTCGCGCCGCCCCGCCTCTAGGTGCAGCCGGATGCGGATATCCTTGAACACCTGTTCTTTTTGGCGTAGCTGACGTGCCTCGACTGACGTAATCAAGCCGTTTTCAGCCAGCTTGTCCCAAGAATTACCCAAGCCGGCGGCCTGCGCGACCCACAGGATGACCTGTAGGTCGCGCAGACCGCCGGGACTTTCCTTGCAGTTAGGCTCCAGACTGTAGGGCGTGTCTTCATACTTGAAGTGCCGTTGCCGCATTTCGAGGGTTTTTTCTTTGAAAAACGCCAACGGCTGCAATTGTGCGCTATGGGCCTGGCGCAGCTTGTCGAACAGTCCGACATTGCCTGCCAAGAGACGCGCTTCCAGTAGACCGGTCTGCACGGCGATATGGTCGGCACAAGCTTGCAGGCATTCGTCTAAGGTACGAATACTGTGTCCGGGTTCTATGCCCAAGTCCCATAGCGCTTGGATCAGTTCCTCGAGTCGGGTCTGATCACCGGGAGATGCGGAGTCTTGCAATAACACCAGTACATCTACATCGGAGCAGGGAAATAGCTCACCCCGGCCATAGCCGCCCACAGCCAGCAAGGCTGCTGAGGAAGGCAGATGTGCCGCCTGCCATAGTTGCTGCAAGACGGCGTCAACGTTCGTCGACAGGCAAGCTAGCAACACGTCGGGTGTTGCGCTGGCAGCAAAATCGTTCAGGGCGGATTGCCGCGCCTGCTCCAGTTGGGCTTTCAGCGCCGGAACAAGGGGTGCCAAGGATACACCTTCCGCCATAGCCTTGAGGCTCAGTTACCAGCCTTAGGGCTGGCTGCCTGAATGAACGCAGGCGGTGGCGGAGTGCCGGCGGACTGGGTCATGATTTCATAGCCAATGTCCGTCACCAGAACGGTGTGCTCCCACTGCGCCGACAGGCTGCGATCCTTGGTCTTGATAGTCCAGCCATCATTCATCTCGCGCATTTCACGCCGACCGGCATTGATCATAGGTTCGACCGTAAAAATCATGCCGGCCTTCAACTCTTCCAGTGTGCCGGGTCGACCATAATGCAACACCTGCGGCTCTTCATGAAATACCTTGCCAATGCCATGACCGCAGAATTCGCGCACGACGCTATAGCCGGCTTTTTCAGCATGCTGTTGAATGACGAAACCGATATCCCCCAGATGGGCGCCTGGACGGATCTGATCTATACCCAGCCACATACATTCATATGTGATCTCGGACAGGCGCCGGGCCAGGATCGACGGCTCACCTACAAAGAACATGCGACTGGTGTCACCGTGATAGCCGTTTTTGATGACTGTGATGTCGATATTGAGTGCGTCGCCGTTCTTCAGGGCCTTATCGCCAGGAATGCCATGACAAATCACATCGTTGAGCGAGGTGCAGATCGACTTGGGATAAGGTGTGTAGCCAGATGGACAGTAGTTGAGCGGCGCTGGAATGGTGCCCTGGACGTTGACCATGTAGTCATGGCACAGCCGATCAAGTTCGCCAGTGGTGGCTCCCGCCTTAATATGGGGCGTAATGAAGTCCAGTACTTCAGAAGCGAGGCGGCCGGCAAGGCGCATAGCGCTGATGTCTTCAGCGGTTTTTATTGAAATAGAGGACATAGGAGAATGGAAGACGGCGCCGCATGAAATCATCATGGGCACGAAGTTTTAAATGATGCGTTCATTATAAACGAGGGCAGGTCGTATCGTCCAAAAGCGGACGATCGCGACTTGAACGTCAACCTCTTTTTAGAGTATTATCACGCCCTGAGATCGGCGTTAGCCGGTGTCGGCAAGCAAGTAATTGTAGTAAATGGCGAATCCGGCCCACATAAAAGGGTGCCTGCTCCGAAGCAGGTGACTGGCCGGGTTCAAGACTTAACCCTGGAGAAATATCATGTCCGTTACCATGCGTGAAATGCTGGAAGCAGGTGTCCATTTCGGACATCAAACCCGCTTGTGGAACCCCAAGATGGCCCCTTATATCTTCGGCCATCGCAACAAAATCCACATCGTCAACCTGGAAAAAACCCTGGCTATGTACCAGGACGCGATGAAGTACATCCGTCAGTTGTCCGCCAACGGCGGCACCATCATGATGGTCGGTACCAAGCGTCAGGCTCGTGACATCATTGCCCAGGAAGCTCAGCGTGCAGGCGTACCGTATGTCGATCAGCGCTGGCTGGGTGGCATGCTGACCAACTTTAAGACGATCAGGACCTCAATCAAGCGTCTGAAGGACATGGAAGCTGCAGTGGAAGACGGTTCCCTCGAGAAAATGAGCAAGAAAGAGGGCCTGATGTTCGAGCGCGAAATGGAAAAGCTGCAAAAATCCATTGGCGGCATCAAAGACATGAACGGCTTGCCTGACGCCATTTTCGTGATCGACGTTGGCTACCACAAGGGCACCATCACCGAAGCCCAGAAACTGGGAATTCCTCTGGTCGGTGTGGTCGATACCAACCACACGCCCATCGGAATTGACCATGTCATTCCCGGTAACGATGACTCCTCCAAAGCCATTGCGCTGTATGCACGCGGTGTTGCTGACTCCATCCTGGCAGGTCGCTCAAGCGCCACCAGCGATCTGGTCAAAGCTATTCGTGCAGATGAAAGTGGTGAAGAGGAATTCGTCGAAGTCAGCGAGCCAAGCGAACAGGCTTGATCCACTTTTGAAGATACTGATTCAGTAAGTGGCAAAAAAGGGGCAACTGAAGTTCGCCCCTTTTTTTCGAGCAGATAGATAAACAATTTTTAAGATGGGTGCTGTAGCAGCATCCATGGTCCAAGGAGAATTTTAATGGCGGCAATTACTGCGGCGATGGTAGGCGAACTGCGTGCGAAGACGGACGCGCCGATGATGGAATGCAAGAAGGCATTGACCGAGGCCGAGGGAGACATGGCCAGGGCAGAAGAGATTCTGCGGGTCAAGCTGGGCAGCAAGGCTTCCAAGGCTTCGTCACGCGTGACGGCAGAGGGCGTGGTCGCTGCTTTTGTTTCCGGCAATGTCGGTGCCATGGTTGAAGTCAACTGCGAAACCGATTTTGTGACCAAGAGCGACGAATTCATCGCCCTAGCCAATAGCTGCGCTAAGCTGGTGGCCGAACACAATCCAGCGGACGTGGCCGCTTTGTCCGCTTTGTCGCTGGACGGCAGGAATGTGGAAGAAGTGCGTGCCGAACTGATCGGTCGCATTGGTGAAAACATGACGATCCGTCGTTTTGCACGTATCGACACCACCGGCAAGCTGGCTTCCTATCTGCACGGCACCCACATTGGCGTGCTGGTCGAGTACGAAGGCAATGACGAGCAGATTGGCAAGGATGTGGCCATGCACGTGGCTGCAATGAAGCCGGTTTCGCTGTCGTCTGAACAGGTACCTGCCGAAATGATCGAAAAAGAGCGTTCGGTCGCCAGCCTGAAGGCATCGGAAGACGCCGCCAAGGCCGAGGCAGAAGGCAAGAAGCCCCAGTCGGAAGAGATCGTGGGCAAGCGTGTCGATGGTGCCGTGCAGAAATACCTGAAGGAAGTGTCGCTGCTGAACCAGCCTTTCGTCAAGAACGACAAGCAATCGGTCGAGCAGATGCTTAAGGCCGCCAACGCCAGCGTCAAGTCGTTCGTGCTGTATGTGGTGGGCGAGGGTATCGAGAAGAAGCAGGATGACTTCGCGGCAGAAGTCGCCGCTCAGGTAGCTGCTGCAAAAGGCTGATAGAAACAGCGGGCCGCAAGGCCCGTTTTTTTAGCCCTGTCGCAGCGATATGTAACATGTCGCAAATGCAGGGCTGACCGAGTTGTCAGCCCTTAAAATGAATGACAGTGTGGCAGCCCTGCGACTTGCGCAATTGGTCATGCCAGAAAAAATCAAATACAAAATGGAATTCAACCCATGACAGCACTGGCTTATAAACGCGTTCTTCTTAAACTTTCCGGCGAAGCCCTGATGGGCGAAGACTCCTACGGTATCAACCGCGCTACGATCGAACGTATGGTCGAGGATGTGGCAGAAGTGGCCAAACTAGGGGTAGAGTTGGCCATCGTCATTGGCGGTGGCAATATTTTTCGTGGCTTGGCGCCAGGTGCGCAAGGCATGGATCGGGCCACGGCTGACTACATGGGCATGCTGGCGACCGTCATGAACTCTCTGGCACTGGCGGATGCCATGCGCCAAGTGGGCATTCCGGCGCGGGTCATGTCAGCCATAGCTATCGACCAGGTGGTCGAGCCTTATGTGCGTCCGAAGGCATTGCAATACCTGGAAGAAGGCAAGATCGTGGTCTTTGCTGCGGGTACCGGCAATCCCTTTTTTACAACGGATACCGCTGCCGCCTTGCGTGGTTCTGAAATCGGTGCGGAAATCGTGCTGAAGGCGACCAAGGTGGATGGCATCTATGATGCCGATCCGAACAAGGAAGCAAAGGCCACCCGGTTTGCCACTATTTCCTTTGACGAAGCCATCAACCGCCAGTTGCAAGTGATGGATGCCACCGCCTTCGCGTTGTGCCGCGACCAGAAATTGCCGATCCGAGTATTTTCCATCCTCAAGCAGGGCGCCTTGCGCCGTATCCTGTTGGGTGAGGATGAGGGCACCCTGGTCCATCTTTAATCTATCTATTAGTTCATAGCATCCATGAAGGAGAACGGAATGGCTATTCCCGAGATTAAGAAAAATGCCGAACAACGCATGCTCAAGACCATCGAAACCCTGCAGGGGGACTTGATGAAGGTACGTACCGGTCGTGCGCATACTGGCCTACTGGAGCATATCCAGGTGGATTATTACGGCAGTCCGACGCCCCTGTCGCAAATTGCCAACCTGAGCCTGATTGATGCACGCACCATTGGCGTACAGCCTTGGGAAAAAAAAATGGTGGCCGTGGTCGAGAAAGCCATCCGTGAAGCGGACTTAGGCCTGAATCCCGCCACGCAGGGCGAGTTGATTCGGGTGCCGACCCCCGCACTGACCGAAGAGCGCCGTAAGGAAATCGTCAAACTCGTCAAGAATGAAGGTGAGGATGCCAAGATTGCCGTGCGCAACATCCGTCGGGATGCTAACGAAGCCGTGAAGAAATTGCTCAAGGATAAAGAATGCTCCGAAGACGATGATCGCCGCGCTCAAGACGAAGTGCAAAAACTGACGGATAAGTTTGTCAGTGACATCGACCGGATCTTGGTCGACAAGGAAAAAGAAATCATGACGGTATAAGGCAGTATCGTTTTACCTGTCTTTCATTTTCCTTTTTGGTTTCTCCTATGTTTTTCAGTTCCTCCCAGACCATACCCAAGACTGCCAGGGTGCCGCGCCACGTTGCCATCATCATGGATGGCAACGGTCGCTGGGCGACCAAGCGTTTCTTGCCGCGCGTGGCCGGACACGTCAAGGGTGTGGAAAGGGTGCGTTCGACGGTGGAGGGATGCGTCACGCATGGCGTTGAATACCTAACGTTGTTCGCTTTTAGCTCAGAGAACTGGCGCCGTCCTGCGGACGAAGTCTCCGTGCTGATGCGTCTGTTCATGACTGCGCTCGAACGCGAAGTCAGCAAGATGCACGCGAACAATATTCGGCTCAAGGTTGTCGGCGACCTAAGCCGTTTTGACCAGTCGCTCCAAAATAGGATTGCAGAAGCCGAAGCGAAGACAGATGCGAATACTCGGCTGACGGTGACGATATGCGCCAATTATGGCGGACGCTGGGATGTGGTGCAGGCTGCCGCCAAAGCCATGGCAGATCGCGACCCGAACGATCTTGCCTGGCAATTGGACGAGCAGAAGCTTGAAGCCAAACTGGCTTTATCTTATGCGCCCGAACCGGATCTCTTCATTCGCACCGGTGGCGAGCAGCGCATTTCGAATTTTTTATTATGGCAGTTGGCGTATACCGAACTGTATTTCACTGATACGTTTTGGCCAGACTTTGATGGCGCAGCGCTGGATCAGGCGATTGCGTCCTACCAAAGCCGGGAGCGACGTTTTGGCCGCACCAGCGCCCAACTGCGCGAACCTGAAAAGGCGTCTTGATGCTGAAAACCCGAGTGATTACGGCAAGTGTGTTGCTGGCCGTTCTGCTTGTGATTCTGTTTTCCGGATCATTTTTTCTGTTTTCCTTGGCTGCAATTGCATTCATGGCTGCGGCAAGCTGGGAAAATTTTCGCCTGATGGGCCTGGATCGACCTTGGCCCTGGACAGTGGTTTGGGCATCGCTATTTGGCGTGCTGGCGTTTGGCGGCAAACTGGACGAACTGCAACTGCTGTTCGGTCTATGCGTGCTGATCTGGGTGTTTCGCCTGGCCCCGTCGCTTGCAGTGGGGTTGCCACCGCGAGCGCACGCTGGCCTCCAATTGCTGACAGTGTCCTATAGCATTGCCATCCTTGGGTGCTTTATGGCGATGCTGGTTCTGTTCGATCAATCGCCCCTATATCTGATTTCTGTTCTGGCCATCATATGGGTGGCCGACATTGGCGCTTACTTCAGCGGCAAGGCATATGGCAAGCGCAAGCTGGCACCGTCAATTTCTCCGGGCAAATCCTGGGAAGGCGCCATCGGCGGCTGGCTGGCGGTTCTTGTGCTGTCCATCATGGCTGTCATCATCGCACCCAACGCCGACCTGTTCCCGGTTGCGTTGCAGGCAAGCTGGGGATGGCCCGGCTATCTGGTGGTCATGACGCTGCTGGTTGCCTCGAGCGTGGTCGGCGACCTGTTCGAGTCGCTCCTGAAGCGCCGGGCCGGCATGAAAGATAGTAGTGCTTTGCTGCCCGGTCACGGCGGCGTGCTCGATAGAATAGACGCCCTGATTCCGGTGCTGCCCCTAGTGGTGCTGGTCCATTCCTGGCTATGAGTTTTCTTTCATGCAGCAGATAACTGTCCTCGGTTCGACCGGCTCCATCGGTGTGTCCACGCTTGATGTCATCGGACGTCATCCTGATCGTTATGCTGTGTATGCGCTGACCGCGCACAACCAGGTCGAATTGCTCGCACGTCAATGCCTGCGCTTCAGGCCGCAAGTAGCCGTGGTCGGTTCGGCCGAGTCGGCGCGGCAATTGGCGCAGCTGCTGTCTGCAGCTTCATTGAAGATAGAAGTGGCCTACGGCCCAGCCGCCTTGTGTGCGGTCGCAAGTGCACCTGTCTGCGACACCGTCATGGCAGCGATCGTTGGTGCGGCGGGCCTGCATCCCACTTTGTCAGCGGCCCGCAGCGGTAAGAAGGTGCTTTTGGCTAACAAGGAAGCACTGGTCATGTCGGGTCGGCTGTTCATGGATACGGTCAAACTCCACGGGGCCACCTTGCTGCCCATCGATAGCGAACACAATGCCATTTTTCAATGTCTGCCCGACATGCAACAGGGTCCGGCCTTCGCTCATGGCGTGTACAAGATCTTGCTGACTGCTTCTGGTGGCCCTTTCCTGAACCGTGACGTATCCACACTAGATAACGTGACGCCCGAGCAGGCCGTGGCGCATCCCAACTGGCGCATGGGCCGCAAGATTTCGGTCGATTCGGCCACCATGATGAACAAGGGGCTGGAAGTGATTGAAGCTCACTGGCTGTTTGGTGCCAGCGCCCAGCAGATCGAAGTGGTGATCCATCCGCAAAGCGTGATCCATTCAATGGTTTCGTATGTGGATGGTTCGGTGCTGGCACAACTGGGCAACCCCGACATGCGTACGCCGATTGCCCATGGCTTGTCTTACCCGGAACGCATCGTCTCCGGGGTGGCACCGCTGGATCTAACCATGCTTGCGGGCTTGAGTTTTATTCAGCCTGATTACCAACGATTTCCTTGCCTGAAATTGGCTTATGATGCGTTGCAGGCAGGCGGTACCGCGCCTACCATCCTGAATGCTGTCAACGAAATCGCGGTCGAAGCTTTTCTCGCTGGTCAGATCGGCTTTCGCATGATCGACCAGATGATTGCCCGTGTTCTGGACCGAATGCCGGTGGTGGATGTGACCGATCTTGAAACCCTCTGCGAGCAGGACAACCGCGCTCGTGACATAGCGCAGTCCCTGATACTTTCATGATGCTCTTGCAAACCCTTCTGGCCTTCTTTATCGTCCTCGGCGTTCTGGTCGTGGTGCACGAATTGGGTCATTACTTGGTGGCGCGCTGGTGTGGCGTCAAAGTGCTGCGTTTTTCCGTGGGTATGGGCAAGATCGTCTGGTCGCGTCGGTTCGGCCGTGACCAGACCGAATGGGCGCTGTCCGCGATACCGCTGGGTGGCTATGTCAAAATGCTGGACGCCCGCGAAGGCGACCTGGCGGAGTTGTCGCCTCAGGACCTGGAGCGGGAATTCACGCGGCAGTCGGTCTGGCGGCGCATCGCGATCGTTGCAGCTGGCCCCCTTGCCAATTTTCTGCTGGCCATCTTGATCTTTGCAGGCTTATATACTTACGGCATTCCCGAGCCTGCGTCGCGTTTGCGCGCAGTATCAGAACAGTCTGCAGCGCACCAAGCCGGCTTGCGCGGTGGCGAGTTGGTTACAGCGATCAACCAGAAAGAGATTCAAACCTGGTCGGACCTGCGCTGGGAATTGTTGCAAAATGCGTTGGATAAAGAGTCGGTCCAGTTGACGCTGGCGCAGGATGCGCCGGCGCGTTCAGGCCAACTGCCGCCGCGCACTGTCACGCTGTCGATGGCAGAGTTGACGGCAAAAGACCTTGAAAGCGATTTCTTGCAAAAACTGGGACTGGATCTGGCGCGGCCCAAGGCCGTGATGGGCCGCATCCTGGCCGATGGCCCCGCTGAAAAAGCTGGACTGCGCACGGGCGACGTCATCTTGCAGGTGAATGGCGAGCCGATCGAAGATGGACTGGCGTTTGTCGAAAAGGTGAGGGCATCGGCGGGCCAGCAACTACAGGTTCAAGGCAAAGGAGAGCAGGGCGAACCCTTCACGCTGCAGATCACGCCCGAAGCTCAGGAGCGCGACGGTCAGCAGTTTGGTCGTATCCAGGCGGAAGTGCCGATGGTGCCAGAAATGGTGACAGCCAGCCTCTCCTTACCTGCCGCCATCGTCAAGGGCACAGGCAAAACCTGGGATACCAGCGTGCTGACGTTGAAGATGCTGGGCAAGATGCTGATCGGCGAAGTCTCGGTCAAGAACATCACGGGGCCGATCACCATTGCCGATTATGCTGGCCAGACTGCACGCATCGGACTTGTCAGTTTCTTAAGTTTTATTGCTTTCATTAGCATTAGCCTGGGAGTGATGAACCTGCTCCCCATCCCAGTGTTGGACGGTGGACATTTAATGTATTATTCGCTGGAGATTTTGACCGGACGCCCGGTATCCGAGCGATTTGGCGAAATTGCCCAGCGCGCTGGCATGGGCGTTTTGCTGACCTTGATGGTGGTCGCCGTGTTCAACGACATCGTCCGGCTGATGACCTGATCCTCATGTCAGAAAGACATTCATCTTCCGACACCTTACAAAAGTATCGTTCATGAAATCATATTCCCAGCGCCTGGCGCTGTCAGTTTTTCCTCGTCGCCTGATCGTTGCAGCTACCTTTGCCCTGTGTACTGGATCGGCTCTGGCGGTTGAGCCCTTCACCATTCAGGATATTCGGGTGGAAGGCATACAGCGTACCGAAGCGGGTACGGTCTTCAGCTACCTACCGGTAAGGGTAGGCGAGACCTTCTCGGATGAAAAGGCGACAGAGTCTATTAAGGCGCTGTATACCACCGGCTTTTTCAAGGATGTCCGGATTGAAACTGAAGGCAATGTCATGGTGGTCATGGTGGAAGAGCGCCCCGCCATCGCCAGCGTCGCCTTTAGCGGCACCAAGGAATTCGACAAGGAACAGCTGACCCAGGCCCTGAAAGGCATCGGCTTGGGAGAGTCACGCATTTATGACAAGGCATTGGCTGACCGCGCCGAGCGGGAACTCAAGCGGCAATACCTCTCGCGCGGCCTTTACGGAGTCGAAATCACTACCACCGTTACGCCGGTCGAAAGAAATCGGGTGGCCATCGACTTTGCCGTTGACGAAGGCCAGATCGCTCGCATCAAGCAAATCAACATCATTGGCAACGAAGCCTTCTCCGATAAGCAGTTGATCAAGCTGCTGCAGCTAAGCACGCCCGGCTGGTTCAGCTGGTACACCAAGGCTGACCAATATTCCAAGCAGAAGTTGAGCGGCGATATTGAAACCCTGCGTTCCCACTATTTGGATCGTGGCTATCTGGAAATGCAGGTGGAATCGACCCAAGTGTCCATCACGCCTGACCGTAAGGATATTTACGTCACCATCAACATTACCGAAGGCGAGAAGTTCAAGGTTTCCGAGATTCAGCTCGCAGGCGAAATGTTCGGCCGCGAAGAAGAGCTGCGATCGTTGGTGGAATTGAAGAAGGGTGATGTTTTTTCCGACCGCAAGCTGAATGAAAGCTTGAAGAAAATTTCCGATCGGCTGGGCAACTTTGGTTATGCCTTTGCTAATGTCAACGCCAATCCCGACATCAGTCGTGACGACAAGGAAGTCGCCTTCACCATTCTGATCGATCCTGGCAAGCGCGTGTACGTCCGACGCATCAATGTCATGGGCAACACCAAGACCCGGGACGAAGTAGTCCGACGCGAATTACGCCAGTTCGAGCGCTCTTGGTACGACGGCGAAAAGATCAAGCTCTCGCGCGACCGAGTCGACCGTCTTGGTTATTTTTCGGAAGTCGACATCGAAACGCCTGAAGTGCCGGGTACCACCGATCAGGTGGACGTGAACCTGACGGTCAAGGAAAAGCCAACGGGCAATATTTCCATCGGCGCCGGTTACTCCAGCAGCGAGAAACTGACTCTGTCGGGCTCCATCAATCAGGAAAACGCCTTTGGTAGCGGCAAGACGCTGGGCATTGATGTCAATACCAGCAAGCGCAATCGTACTCTGGCGTTTTCCCAAACTGATCCGTATTTCACGGACGACGGCATCAGCCGCAGCTATGAACTTTTCCTGCGTACTTCGCGTCCGCCAATCGTCAACAGTGGTGACTACCGGATTGAAACTGCCGGCGGCAAAATTAGCTTCGGCGTGCCGTTTACCGAGCAGGACCGCGTGTTCTTCGGGGTCGGAGTCGAGCGTACCGAGGTACAGACCTTTGACAGCAGCCCGGACATCTTCAAGACCTATGTCGAAGATTTTGGCGCTGGTAGCGGTATCGGCAAGGCTGCCGCAACCTCTTTCCCGCTGACCATCGCCTGGCAGCGCGACAGCCGCGATAGTGCCCTGGTGCCGACCATAGGCCGCTATCAGCGCGCCAACGCTGAGTTGTCTGCCTTTGGCGACCAGCGGTATTACCGGGCCTCTTACCAGCACCAGTATTTCAAGCCCCTATTCAGCAGCACCACGCTGGCGCTGAATGGCGAAGTCAATTATGGGCGCGGCATCGGCGACAAGCCTTATCCCGTTTTCAAGAACTTTTATGCTGGCGGCATCGGCTCGGTGCGTGGCTATGAAGGTTCTTCGTTATCGGTCAACCCGGTTGTCGGCGAAGACGTCACTGGCGGACAGACCCGTGTGATCGCCAATGCCGAACTGCAGTTTCCTTTTCCCGGCAGTGGCTCAGATCGTAGCTTACGCTGGTTCACCTTCGTCGATGCAGGACAGGTGTACCGCGAGGACGAGTCCTTCGATCTGAGTGAACTGCGGTATGCTGCCGGCTTAGGCATCAGCTGGATTTCGCCTATCGGCCCGCTAAAGCTAAGCTTTGGCAAGGCGCTGAACGCCAAGGATAACGACCAGACCCAGTCCTTCCAATTCCAGCTTGGAACAGGTTTCTGATGATGCAGTGGCATAATGCCTTTTTGTTTGCGGAGAATGACTTTGAAATCGGTAATTAAAACTCTTATCGTTGCCATCCCATTAGTTTGTATGGGTAACGTGCAAGCTCAAGAATCGAAGATCGGCTTTGTCAGCACCGAGCGCATTTTCAGAGAGGCCGCGCCGGCCAAGGCGGCTACCACTAAGATCAGCCAAGAATTCACCAAGCGCGATAAGGAATTACAGGATATGGCTGCCCGCTTGAAGGGTATGTCGGAGCGTCTGGACAAAGAAGCTGCCGTGCTGTCCGAGTCTGACCGGATGAAACGTCAGCGCGAACTGGCCGAGTTGGACAAGGATTTTCAGCGCAAGCAAAGAGAATTCCGTGAAGACCTGAACCAACGCCGTAACGAAGAGTTGGCGACCGTATTGGATCGCACCAACAAAGTCATTCGTCAGATCGCTGAAAACGAGAAATACGACATCATTTTTCAAGAAGCGGTCTATTTCAGCCCCCGCATCGACATTACCGACAAGGTCCTCACCGTCCTGAATAAGTAAGTCATGCACGAAGCTGATCTGCCCTGTATTCCCCTACGAGAACTGGTTGCCCAGCTTGGCGGGGAAGTGGCAGGTAATGCCGAGGTCATGCTCAGCGGCATTGCTCCGCTGGAAACTGCGGGTGCTACCGAACTCAGCTTCCTGTCCAATCCGCGCCTACGGACGCAGGCCGCACAAACTCATGCAGCGGTGCTGATTACGCGCAGGACTGAGCAAGAGTGGCTGAGCGAATGCTTTGGCGGCACCCTGCTTTTCGTGGACAACCCTTACGTCTATTTCGCCCGCGCTGCCCAATTATTTGAACAGAAGACGGCTGCTCCGGTTGTGTCCGGCGTACACAGCACGGCCGTGATTGATCCTGCTGCCACGATTGCGGCATCAGCTCGCATTGGTCCGTACGTGACGATTGAAGCAGATGCAGTGGTGGCGGAAGACTGTGTGATTGATGCCGGTTGTCATATCGGTCAGGGCGCAAGCGTGGGGCAAAGTACGCATTTTTTTTCCCATGTCAGTTTTCAGGCGTACTGCGAAATCGGCGCGCGCGGCATCGTTCATTCCGGTGCGGTGATCGGGGCTGACGGTTTTGGCTTCGCCAATGATCAGGGCCGCTGGGTCAAGATCCCGCAAACCGGCCGCGTCGTGATCGGCGATGATGTCGAAATCGGCGCCAATACCACCATCGATCGGGGTGCCATGGCCGACACCGTCATCGAAGATGGCGTCAAGCTCGACAACCAGATCCAGATTGCCCACAACTGTCATATTGGCGCGCATACGGCCATGGCCGGTTGTGTCGGTGTCGCAGGCAGCGCCCATATTGGCCGGCACTGCACGTTTGGCGGTGCTGCCATGATTCTGGGCCACTTGACGATTGCTGACCATGTACACATCTCGTCCGGCAGTTTGGTGTCGCGCTCCATTTCCGAACCCGGCCAATACACTGGCATTTATCCGCTCGCTAAGAACGCGGATTGGGAAAAGTCCGCAGTGCTGGTGCGCAACCTGGGCACCATGCGTGAAAAAATTCGTGCGCTTGAAAAAGCCGTCAAACTGCTTACCACTAAAGAATCATGAACAGTCCCGACACTCAGACCTTGCAGCCCAAGACCCTTGACATCAACCAGATCAAGTACTACCTGCCGCATCGCTATCCGCTGTTACTGGTGGATCGCGTTTTGGACTGGGAAGCCGGGAAAACCATCACTGCCATCAAGAACGTTACGGTCAATGAAGAGTTTTTCAATGGCCATTTCCCGAACAAGCCGGTCATGCCGGGCGTTTTCATGATCGAAGCCTTGGCCCAGACCGCGGCTTTGCTGTCTTTTCTGACGGCCGGACAGAAGCTGGATGAAAATTCGGTGGTGTATTTCATGGGGATAGACGGCGCGCGCTTCAAGCGTCCCGTGGTGCCGGGCGACCAGTTGGTCATGCAGGTGGAAATCATCCGCGCCGCACGAGGTGTCTGGAAATACAAGGCACGGGGTTCGGTGGATGGCAAGCTTGCGGTGGAGGCAGAACTGATGTGCACCATGCGTAGTGTTAGCGACGCCACTCAGCCTGCAGGACGTTGATTAATGACGCGCATTCACCCAACCGCTTTGATCGACCCGGCGGCTGAACTCGATAGCACTGTGGAAGTGGGCGCATACACCGTCGTCGGTGCTGGTGTGCGCATTGGTGCGGGCACCAGCATCGGCCCACATGTTGTGCTGCAGGGACCGACCACAATTGGTTGCAACAACGTTTTTTACCAGTTTTCTTCAATAGGGGCTGCGCCGCAAGACAAAAAATATGCCGGCGAAGAAACTACGTTGGAAATCGGTGACCGCAATACCATTCGTGAATTCTGTACCTTCAATCGGGGCACGATCCAGGACGTGGGCGCCACGCGCCTGGGCAACGACAACTGGATCATGGCTTACGTACATCTGGCGCATGACTGCCAGATCGGCAACCACACCATTTTTGCCAACAACGCCCAACTGGCTGGGCATGTGGTCGTGGGCGACTGGGCGATTCTGGGCGGCTTTGCGAATGTGCATCAGTTCTGTCAGATCGGTGCACACGCCATGGTCGGCATGAGCACCAGCCTGACCCAGGACGTACCGCCTTTTGTGATTCTATCGGGCAACCCCGCCGTAGCCCATGGCATCAATACCGAGGGGCTGAAACGTCGTGGTTTCAGCCGCGAGCAGATTAACGATATCCGTCGCGCCTACAAGACCGTTTATAAATCCGGCCTGACGCTGGCTGAAGCCAAGGCCGAGTTGGTCAAGGACGAAGACCAACAGTCGCTGTCAGCTCCATATTTGCGCCTATTCCGGGAATTTCTGGATGGCGCCAGCCGTGGCATTGTCCGCTGAAACTTCGATTGCCATGGTCGCTGGCGAAACCTCCGGCGACTTGCTGGCGGGCCGCTTGCTAGCAGGCTTGCGCCCACAGTTTCCCGAAGCACGCCTGCGTGGCATTGGCGGGCCAAAGATGGCCGAGCATGGCTTTGTCAATGACTGGCCGATGGAAAAGCTGGCGGTGCGTGGTTTGTTTGAGGTGCTGGCCCATTACCGCGAGTTAAAAGGCATTCAGCGCAGCTTGCGCGACCGCTTGCTGCAGGACCCGCCCGCTGTCTTCATCGGCGTGGATGCGCCCGACTTCAATTTCGACCTGGAGAGGCCGCTGAGGCAGGCCGGCATTCCCACGGTGCATTTCATCAGCCCCTCGATCTGGGCCTGGCGCCGAGGACGCATCAAGAAAATCGCCGAATCAGTGTCGCATATGCTGGTGGTCTTTCCCTTCGAAGAAGAAATTTACCGCGCCGCCGGGATTCCCGTGTCCTACGTAGGCTATCCCCTGGCAGAAGTGATTCCCATGGAGCCGGATGTCAGT
>JBBSSV010000002.1:0-23066 GCA_038241705.1 Burkholderiales bacterium
CGCAATCCGAAGACCACGACTGCGGAAAGCGAAACCGTGTTCTATTTTCCGGGTTGCGGCTCCGAGCGGCTGTTTTCCCAGGTCGGGCTGGCCACGCAAGCCATGCTCTGGCACGTGGGCGTGCAAACTGTCCTGCCCCCCGGCTATCTTTGCTGTGGCTATCCCCAGCGCGGCAATGGCGAATTCGACAAGGCCGAAAAGATCATCACCGATAACCGGGTGTTGTTCCATCGCATGGCCAACACCCTGAATTACCTCGATATCAAGACCGTAGTGGTGTCCTGCGGCACCTGCTACGACCAGCTGGCCGGCTACGAATTTGAAAAAATCTTCCCTGGCTGCCGCATCGTCGACATCCATGAATATCTGATGGAAAAGAACCTGCGTCTGGAAGGTGTGACAGGGACGCGCTACATGTACCACGATCCTTGTCACAGCCCGATGAAGCTGCAGGACCCGTTGAAGACTGTCAACAGCATCATCGCCGCGGCTGGACAGGAAAAAATCGAAAAGAACGATCGTTGTTGTGGCGAATCCGGCACCTTGGCCGTGGGTCGCCCCGATATTTCCACCCAGATCCGCTTTCGCAAGGAAGCCGAAATGGTCAAGGGCACGAACGCACTGCGCGACGATGGCTTCGATGGCGAGGTCAAGGTGTTGACCTCCTGCCCATCCTGCTTGCAGGGCCTGTCGCGCTTCAATGACGATTCCGGTACCACTGCCGACTACATCGTGGTCGAAATGGCCAAACACATGCTGGGTGAAAACTGGTTGCCGGATTATGTGGCCAACGCTAACAATGGTGGTATTGAACGGGTGCTGGTGTAAATGACGACTTTGGAAGCGGGATGCGATCTGTGCGCGGATGTAGGCGGCGAACTGCTGTACCAAGAAGAGCAGTTCCGCGTGGTACTAGTGGATGACGCAGCCTTTCCCGGGTTCTGCCGGGTGATCTGGAAGGAGCACGTGCGGGAAATGACTGATCTGTCGGTGCTTGAGCGTATTCTGTTGATGGACGCCGTCTGGCATACTGAAGCGGCCATCCGCGAAGTCATGTTGCCAGACAAGATCAATGTTGCCTCGCTGGGCAATGTGGTGCCGCACTTGCACTGGCATGTGATTCCACGCTACGCGGACGATGCCCGTTTTCCAGACCCGGTCTGGGGCGCAGCGGCGCGCCAGGCTCCGGCCCAGCGCTTGGCTGCACGTCAGGGGTTGCTGTCGGAATTACGTCAGACCATCCGTGAGCGCTTTGCCAGTGTCGGCTAGCGTGCGCTGGCCCTCCTGGCAGCACGCATGTTCTAACACACACGTCCTGGCTTTCTCGCCCCAGCGCCATGGCTCCATTTTTTGAGGAAATCCGAGCATGATTGAATTTAAGTCTTCCAACATCACCATCGCGCCCACCGGGCTGACCCTGCGCCAGCAATCCAAATTACTGGAAATCGACTTCGAGGACGGCTCTCATTTTTCGCTGCCGTTTGAATTTCTGCGCGTGTACTCGCCTTCTGCAGAAGTGCGCGGCCACGGCCCGGGCCAGGAAACTTTGCAAACGGGTAAGCGCAAGGCCGAGATTACTGATCTCGAGCAGGTTGGCAACTACGCCATCCGGCCAATTTTTTCGGACGGCCACGACACCGGCCTGTATACATGGGAATATTTGTTCTGGCTGGGTGCCAATCAGCCGCAATTGTGGGAGGACTACTTGAAGCGCCTGGAAGAAGCTGGCTATTGCCGCGAAGGCGGGCGCAGTGTACCCATGGCTGTTCCCAGCAGCAATGCCGGCAGTTGCGGCGGGGGAGGCGGTGGCGGTGCAGCCAAGAGCAGCGGTGGCGGTGGCTGCGGGCATTGAGCCCAGGCCGGGGCGGTCAAGTGACCAGTCCCCGGGACCCATCGCACAGTTTTGACTAACTCCTATACAAATTTGCCATGCCCGATACCACCCATTTTGGCTACCAGACCGTTTCCGAAAATGAAAAAGTGCATAAGGTTGCCGAAGTCTTTCATTCGGTAGCGCCCAAATACGATGTTATGAACGACCTGATGTCAGGCGGTCTGCACCGGGTCTGGAAAGCCTTCACCATTGTCCAGGCTGGCATTCGCCCCGGCTTCAAGGTGCTAGACATTGCCGGTGGCACCGGTGACCTGGCCAAGGTATTTTCCCGCAAAGCTGGCCCAACCGGGCAAGTCTGGCTGACCGACATCAACGAATCCATGCTGCGTGTCGGGCGTGACCGTTTGTTGAACAAGGGCCTGAATACGCCGGTCAGCCTGTGTGATGCCGAAAAGCTGCCTTTTCCCGACAATTACTTTGATCGCGTCAGCGTCGCCTTTGGCTTGCGTAACATGACGCACAAGGACCAGGCGCTGGCAGAAATGCAGCGCGTGCTGAAGCCGGGTGGAAAGCTCCTGGTGCTGGAGTTTTCAAAAGTCTGGGGGCCGCTGAAAAAGCCCTACGACCTGTATTCATTTTCGGTCCTTCCTTGGCTGGGCAAGCGCATTGCCGACGATGCCGATAGCTATCGCTATCTGGCTGAGTCGATCCGCATGCATCCTGATCAGGACACTTTGAAGACCATGATGGAAGACGCCGGGCTGGATCGGGTGCAGTACTTCAACTTGACCGGTGGCGTGGCCGCCTTGCATACTGGCGTCAAGCTCTGAGTCCAACAAGAAGATGAAATGGAGCGACTTAATATGAGACGACTTGCCCACATATTCCATTCAAACTGATGTATATTGCCGGCGAATTTGTGCATTTCGTCGACAATTTGATACATAACGGACGAGTTGGTGCATGATGCACACTACTTATTCCATCTCCAGGAGCAGTTACATGAAAAAGTTTCTCATCGCCTTGATGGTGGTGTTCACCACGCTGAGCTTCACCATCCCCGATGCTGAAGCACGGCGCATGGGCGGCGGTGGCTCGTTTGGCAAGCAGTCGCGCAGTTTTAGCCCCAAAGCACCCAGCCAGTTTTCGAAACAGAGCAATGCTAGCAATGCTTCCAAGTCGGGCGCAGCAGGTGCAGGCAAGGCTGCCAGTCCTTTCCGTGGCATGCTGGGCGGCGCGCTCCTGGGCCTGGGCCTAGGAGCTTTGCTTTCCCAACTCGGCATCGGCGGTGCACTCGCCAGCATGATCAGCTCGGTCTTGATGATTGGGTTGTTGATCATGGCGGGTCTGTTCATTTATCGCATGCTGATGCGTCGCAAGCAGGGCGGTGGCCAGTCGGGCTTCACCCCGGCCTATGCCGCTCGCAGCAACCATACGCCTGAAATCGGTTCCGGCATGTCGCAATCGACTCAGCCCGTCGCCTTCGACAGTGGTCAGGGAAGCTATGGCAGCAGCAATGCCGTCAATCAGACAGCAAACGTGCCGGCCGACTTTGACGTGCCTGGTTTTCTGCGCAATGCCAAGACCTATTTCATCAGGTTGCAGGCTTCGTGGGACAGCGCAAATGTCAACGACATCCGCGAATTCTCCACGCCGGAAATGTTTGCTGAACTGCAGATGCAATTGCATGAGCGCGGAACCAGTGCCAACCATACTGATGTGGTGTCGCTAGAGGCCGAGCTGCTTGGGATCGAGACGACCGACACCGACTATCTGGCCAGCGTCCAGTTTGCCGGCATGATTCGCGAGTCCGACAATGCGTCGGCCGAGCCGTTTACCGAGATCTGGAACATGGTCAAGCCGATTGAAGGTGGCGGTTGGCTGCTGGCAGGTATCCAGCAGGTGGACGGTGACAAGCCCTTGGCACATTGATCAAATAGAAGTGCTGGCGTCGATGAAAATCAGCCAGGCAACTGCTACACTGCAAACCGCCCGTAACGCTTATGGGCGGTTTTCTTTTGTGAAAATGAATCTCCCTTTCCTACCCGATCTGCTCAATCATTTGCTGGCTGACGATCCGCTCTTGCGACGCCAGTTGGCACGTCACGCTGGCAAGACCATGCTGGTGGAAACCGGCCTGGCCACTATTCGTTTGCAAGTGGCAGCCGATGGTTTGTTCCAGCCCTTGCCTGCCTCGCAGCAGGAAGAACTACCCAACGTTACGCTGTTCATGCGCTGGACTGACTTACCGATGCTGTTGCAGGATCGCAGCAAGGCTATGTCAGCCGTGCAGATCGAAGGCGACGCCGACTTTGCCAGTACTTTAGCCAAGGTGGCGCAAGGCCTGCGATGGGATGCTGAGGCCGACCTGAGTCGCCTCGTTGGCGATATCCCCGCACACCGCCTAACAGGCTTGGCGCAACAGTCGTTACAGGCGGCCTCTGCCTCGCAGCGCCGACTGAGCGCAGCGATTGCCGAATACCTGAGTGAGGAGCAGCCAGTGCTGACGCCAGTCCAGATGCTCCCTGCATTCACCGAAGCGCTCAACCGCTTACGTGACGATACCGAGCGCATGACCAAGCGGGTCGAGCGCCTGGAAAAATTCCATTCCCAGCGGAGCAATCCATGTTCCTGAGAGTTTTCCGACTGGCAAAAATCATTCGCGTGTCGGTACGTTACGGCCTGGATGAGATCATCATGGGTCATCTGGCACCGACACCTGCGGCACGCTTTTTATCGGGTGCCTTGTTCTGGCGCAATCTGTCAACACCGCGTGCGGTACGCCTGCGCTTGGCGCTACAAGAGTTGGGGCCGATTTTCGTCAAGTTTGGTCAGGTGCTCTCGACTCGGCGCGATCTGATGCCCCCGGATATCGCCGACGAGCTGGCGCTGCTGCAGGATCGGGTGCCGCCTTTTGATTCCGACCTGGCAATTCTGCAGGTCACGCACGAACTAGGCGCCCATCCTGACGAACTCTTCGCCAGTTTCGAGCGCACGCCGGTGGCTTCGGCCTCGATCGCCCAGGTGCACTTTGCTCTGCTCAAGGATGGCACCGAGGTGGCAGTCAAGGTCCTGCGCCCAGGCATGAAAAAGTCCATTTCTCAGGACCTGGCTCTGATGCAAATCGCTGCCTCCTGGATCGAACGGTTCTGGCCGGACGGCCGGCGCTTGAAGCCGCGCGAAGTGGTGGCCGAATTCGACAAACATCTGCATGACGAACTGGATTTGATGCGCGAGGCGGCCAACGCTAGCCAGTTGCGCCGCAACTTTGCCGGTTCGGACTTGCTGATGGTGCCGGAGATGTACTGGGATTATTGTGCCAAAGGCGTGATCGTCATGGAGCGCATGGACGGCATTCCCATCTCTCAGGCCGAGCGTCTGACCGCAGCCGGGGTTGACCTGAAAAAAATCGCGCGCGAGGGCGTGGAAATTTTCTTTACTCAGGTGTTTCGGGACGGTTTTTTTCACGCAGACATGCATCCTGGCAACATCATGGTGTCGATCGCTCCTGAAACCTTTGGCCGCTATATCGCTCTGGACTTCGGCATCGTCGGCACGCTGACGGATTACGACAAAGACTATCTGTCGCAAAATTTCCTGGCATTTTTCCGGCGAGACTATAAGCGCGTGGCCGAGGCCCACATTGAATCGGGCTGGGCGCCACCCAACACCCGTATCGACGAACTCGAATCAGCCGTGCGCGCCTGCTGTGAACCGATCTTCGACCGGCCGCTGCGCGACATTTCCTTTGGGCAAGTGCTGCTGCGCCTGTTCCAGACCTCGCGCCGTTTCAATATTGAAGTTCAGCCGCAATTGGTGCTGCTGCAAAAGACGCTGCTGAACATCGAAGGCCTAGGGCGGCAACTGGATCCTGATCTGGATCTGTGGAAGACCGCAAAGCCGCATCTGGAGCGCTGGATGGCCGAGCAGATCGGCTGGCGCGGCTTTGCCGAACGTCTGCGTGCCGAAGCGCCGCGCTATAGCCATTATCTGCCGCAGCTGCCGCGACTGCTACACCAGGCGCTGGAAGCCCAGGTCGAGACTTTGAAGCCCGAGGATGTCCAGATCCTGAAAAAAATGCTGGAAGAGCAGCGCCGCACCAATTCCTTGCTGAATGTAGCTGTGTATTTCGGCGGTGGTTTGCTGATCGGCATCCTGCTGATGCAGTTGCTGCTGCGCTGGTACTACGTTTTCGAATGAGCAGTAGATCAGGCAGATAGGGAGAGCGCCTTCGTTTTTTCCTGCTGCCTTCACGCTGGTCTTTTTATGGTGCAGGGCACCCAGCCCCCTCTTGTTGTTCGCTGTCGCTGCTTTTCGCGAAGGATGGCACCCTGACCTTTAGGTCGATTCTCATCACAACCCCCCTGACCAAACGCTAGCTTGCCTACAAGCTAGCAGCAGCCGCTATAATCCCCCGGAAAATTATAGGGGGAAACTTGTGAGCACCTTGGTCGCCTTCGTTTTGCTGTATCTGCTTGCTTCTGTCGTCATTGGTCTGCTGGCCGCCACCAAAGTCAACAATTCCAGTGACTATGCCTTGGCCGGACGCTCCTTACCGCTGTATGTGGTGATCGCCACGGTGTTCGCGACCTGGTTTGGTTCGGAAGCGGTGCTGGGCATTCCAGCGCAATTCCTCCAAGAGGGGCTGGGCGGCATTGTCGAGGATCCGTTTGGCGCCAGCATGTGCCTGATTCTGGTCGGGCTGTTTTTTGCACGCAAGCTCTATCGCATGAACCTGCTGACCATTGGCGACTATTATCGCCAACGCTACAGCCGCACGGTTGAGGTCACGGTTTCCCTATGCATCATCGCGTCCTACCTTGGTTGGGTCGCAGCCCAGATCACGGCGCTCGGCCTGGTGTTTAATGTGTTGTCCCAAGGTGACATCCCGGTGGCCTACGGCATGGTGCTTGGCGCCTCCATCGTGCTGCTCTACACCTTGTTCGGCGGCATGTGGTCGGTGGCTTTGACCGATTTTTTCCAGATGATCATCATCGTCGCCGGCCTGCTCTACATCACCTATGTGGTCAATAATCTGGTTGGGGGTGCGGATGTAGTGATCGCCCACGCCGCCAAGGCCGGCAAGTTTGAGTTCGCCCCGGCCTTCACGCCGCGCGATGTGCTCGCCTTCATTGCCGCCTGGGTGACCATGATGTTCGGCTCCATCCCGCAGCAAGACGTGTTTCAACGGGTGATGTCGGCCAAGGATGCGGATACCGGTGTCAAAGGCTCGGTCGTGGGCGGCTCGCTGTATTTTCTGTTTTGTTTCATCCCCATCTTTCTGGCGTATTCAGCCTCCTTGATTGATCCGCAGATGGTGGCGACCCTGTTGCAGGAGGATGCGCAGATGATCCTGCCTACACTGATTCTGCAAAATACGCCTGTTTTCGCCCAAGTGCTGTTTTTTGGTGCCTTGCTTTCGGCCATCATGTCTACCGCCAGTGGCACCTTGCTCGCGCCAAGCATCACCCTGACCGAAAACATTCTGCGAGAGATCGTGCCCATGGATGACCGCCGCTTGCTGCTAATCACACGGCTGTCGGTGGTTGGCTTTGCCATTGTGGTCACGGTGTTTGCCTTGCTGTCTGAAGGCACGTCAATCTATGAAATGGTGGGCAACGCCTACAAAGTCACCCTGGTCTCGGCCTTCGTGCCTCTGGTCATGGGACTGTATTGGCAGCGCGCCACCACCCAGGGAGCCCTGTGCGCCGTCTTTGGCGGCTTTCTGGCATGGGTGAGCATGGAAGTCTTTGGAGCGGATTCCATCTGGCCGCCGCAATTGGTAGGCCTGATTGTCAGTTTTGTCGGGATGATCCTCGGTTCGCTTTACGGGCGGTCTTTGCCCAAGGTATCTCATCTGGCATAACGAGGTGACACGACTGGCATAGCCGAAAGCGGGTGTTAATGCGGCAGGGAAAACCTTTATAATCCTTGCTTTTACCCGTTTTTCAGGAGTATGCCGTGCCGATTTATGCGTATCGTTGTGAAGCCTGCGGTTTTGCCAAGGATGTGCTGCAAAAACTCTCGGACGCCCCTTTGACCGATTGCACCGTCTGCGGTCAGCCTGCGTTCAAGAAGCAGGTCACCGCTGCCGCGTTCCAGCTCAAGGGCACCGGCTGGTACGTGACAGATTTTCGTAACGGCAACAATGGTGCCAGCGCCCAAGGCGCTGCGTCGTCTGCCGCACCTGCTGCCAATAGCGACAGTCCCGCTGCGTCGTCTGCCGCACCTGCTGCCAATAGCGACAGTCCCGCTGCGTCGGATAAGTCCACCACGGCGTAAAGTCCGGCGCTCTCACAGGTGCGCCCTAGCATAGGGTGCGCCTCTCCTGCCAACCACATCATGCGCAAATACTTCATTACCGGTCTGTTGATCTTGGTGCCCCTGGCGATTACGTTGTGGGTGATTCACCTGGTCATCAGCACCCTGGATCAGTCCTTGTGGCTGCTGCCGGCCAACTGGCGTCCCGAGCGCTTGCTGGGCTACGCCTATCCGGGACTGGGAACAGTGCTGACCCTGGTCATTATTTTCCTCACTGGCGTCGCCGGCCAGAACTTCATCGGCAACCGGGTCGTGCACCTGTGGGAAATGCTGCTGGCACGCATCCCGGTAGTCAATACTCTCTATGGCAGCGTCAAGCAGGTCTCCGACACCCTGTTTTCCTCTTCCGGCAATGCTTTTCGCAAGGCTTTGTTGGTGCAGTATCCGCGAGAGGGTTCCTGGACCATTGCCTTTCTGACTGGCGTCCCAGGGGGCGATGTCAAGAACCACCTGCAAGGGGATTATGTCAGTGTCTATGTGCCAACGACGCCGAACCCGACGTCGGGATTTTTCCTGATGATGCCGCGGGCCGACACCGTTGAACTCGACATGAGCGTGGACCAGGCCCTGAAGTACATCGTCTCGATGGGTGTGGTGGCGCCCGAGCAGTTCGAAAAAAAACTGATCGTCGATCCTGTAACCGGCGAGCTCGAACGCTGAACGCCGCCTGATTCTGTCTGCTGATCTGCGCATGAACCTACATTTTACGAAACTGGAAATCCAACATGTCAATGCGAACACAATATTGCGGTCTGACGACCGAGGCACAACTGGAGCAAACCGTGCATCTATGCGGTTGGGTCCATCGCCGACGCGACCATGGCGGAGTGATCTTCATCGACCTGCGTGACCGCGAAGGGTTGGTGCAGATCGTCTGCGATCCGGATCGGGCCGACGTGTTCAAGCTGGCCGAAACCATCCGCAACGAATTCTGCATCCGCGTCACGGGCCAGGTACGTCCACGCCCCGAAGGCACGACCAATACGGGCTTGAACTCAGGCAAGGTCGAAGTCATCTGCGAAGTGCTGGAAATCCTCAACCCGTCGGTCACGCCGCCGTTCCAGCTGGATGACGACAATTTGTCGGAAACCACGCGCCTGACGCATCGGGTGATGGACTTGCGCCGCCCACAAATGCAGCACAACCTGCGTTTGCGTTACAAAACCACGGTGGCTGTGCGTAATTTTCTCGACGCCCAGGGCTTCATCGATATTGAAACCCCGATGCTGACCAAGTCCACGCCCGAAGGCGCGCGCGACTATCTGGTGCCGTCGCGAGTCAATCCCGGCAACTTCTTTGCTCTGCCGCAGTCGCCCCAGTTGTTCAAGCAATTGCTGATGGTGGCTAACTTTGATCGCTACTATCAGATCACCAAATGCTTCCGCGACGAAGATTTGCGTGCGGACCGTCAGCCGGAATTCACTCAGATTGACTGTGAAATGTCTTTCATGAACGAGCAGGAAATCCGCGACATGTTTGAGGACATGATCCGTATCGTCTTCAAGGAATGCATCGAGGTCGATCTGCCCAATCCCTTTCCGGTGCTGGACTATGCAACGGCCATGTACAAGTACGGCTCGGACAAGCCCGACCTGCGTGTCAAGCTGGAATTCACTGACCTGACTGATGTCATGAAGGATGTCGACTTCAAGGTGTTTGCCGGCGCAGCCAACATGTCTGGAGGACGGGTAGTAGGCCTGCGAGTGCCCGGTGGTGGTGCGATGCCGCGCTCCGAGATCGATGCCTATACCCAGTTCGTCGGAATTTACGGTGCCAGAGGGCTGGCCTACATCAAGGTCAACGATGCGGCTCAGGGACGTGACGGTTTGCAGTCACCCATCGTCAAGAACCTGCATGACAATGCTTTGCAGCAGGTCATCGCTGCCACGGGCGCCCAAGATGGCGACCTGATCTTCTTTGGCGCTGACAAGGCCAAGGTGGTCAACGACGCCATCGGCGCCTTACGCGTGAAGATCGGCCACAGCGACTTTGGCCGCAACAATGGCTTGTTCGAACTAGGCTGGCAACCGCTATGGGTCGTTGATTTTCCGATGTTCGAACATGACGAAGAAAGTGACCGCTGGGCGGCGTTGCACCATCCGTTCACTTCGCCCAAGGATGGTCATGAAGACTTGATCAGCAGCGATCCTGGTCGTGCTCTGGCCAAGGCTTATGACATGGTGCTAAATGGCTGGGAAATGGGTGGCGGGTCGATTCGTATCCATCGAGTGGACATGCAACGCAAGGTGTTCCAGGCCCTGAAGATCAGCGATGAGGAAGCGCGTCTCAAGTTCGGCTTCCTGCTGGACGCCTTGCAGTATGGCGCGCCACCTCATGGTGGCTTGGCCTTTGGCCTTGACCGGTTGGTCACCCTGATGACCGGTGCCGAGTCGATCCGTGACGTGATCGCCTTCCCCAAGACCCAGCGTGCCCAGTGTCTGTTGACCCAAGCACCTTCGGAAGTGGAAGAGAAACAGTTGCGCGAACTGCACATCCGGCTGCGTAATGTTGAACCGCCAGCTTCTACCTAAAGCTCAGGGCAAGATTAAAAAACGCGGCCAAGGCTGCGTTTTTTATTGGCTGTGCCAAGTATAAATTGCCGGCATTGTTTGCGCATTTTGCAATATGCCCAGGTGTATCACCTACCTGAAGCTGTGAGATGCACACCTCAGCGAGGGTAGAGCGCGCCCAAGATGCGCGGCCCCCGTGCGCCAGTTACTGCAGGCAGGTTGCCGGGACGGCGTTCGCAAAACTGCTGCGCCAGCCAGGCAAAGGCCAGCGCTTCGACCTGCATCGGTGCGATCCCCATGTCAGTGGTGGTGTGCAGGGAAAGGGCCTTGCCATCGCGCTGCAAGGCCTGCTCCAGCAAACGCATCAGGCAGCGATTGAAGACGCCGCCACCGCAGGCGTAGACCGCGCTCGCCTCGGGTGCGTGACGATGAATGGCATCGGCAATGGTGGTTGCAGTCAGCGCTGCCAGCGTGGCCTGGACATCGGCCGCGGGCACGCTGGCAAACGGGACCAGGCGCTGCTGTAGCCACGGGCCGTGAAACAGGTCGCGCCCTGTGCTTTTGGGTGGTGGTAAAGCCAGAAAGGGCTCGCTCAGCAAGGCCTGCAGCAGATCAGGGTTGACTGCGCCGCTGTCGGCCCAGCTGCCATCGGCATCGTAAGGCAGGCCGTGTTGTTGGCCGATCCAAGTATCGAGAAAAACATTGCCAGGGCCGGTGTCGAAGCCGATGACTTGCTCAGGCCCCAGAATGCTGATGTTGCTAATGCCGCCGATGTTGACCACCACCCGAGTTTCCTTTGAGGAGGCGAACAGCGCTTGGTGAAAGGCCGGCACCAAGGGCGCACCCTGGCCGCCGGCAGCAATGTCCCGGCTGCGGAAGTCGGCAATAACATCGATACCACACAGCTCGGCCAGCAATGCAGGATTCTGGATCTGGCGGGTATACCCCAATTCGGGCCGGTGGCGAATAGTCTGGCCGTGCGAACCAACGGCACGCACCATGTTGGCACTGAGCTGCGCCTGCGCCAGCACTTGCGCCGCCGCCGTGGCATAAAGATTGGCCAGGCGGTTGCCAGCCAGTGCTTCCTGCTGGATTTCATCCGGAGCGGGCGCTTGCAAAAGGAGCAGAGCGGCGCGCAGTTCCGCAGAAAAGGGCAGGTGGATATGCGCGAGCAGTTCCGGCGACGCCTGCTCGGGATTGGCAGGCAAGCGCGCCAGCACGGCATCGACACCATCGAGGCTGGTACCGGACATCAGCCCAATATACAAATCGCTGTCGGTGGTTGCCGCGGCAAGTGAGGGCGTCGGTTCTGGCGTCATGGCAGGTATCCGGGTTAACAGACAAGCATACGTATTCCACAAAACAAAACCGGCCCCAAAAGGGGCCGGTTGTAGGCGTGCAGATCGCGGTCAAGCAAATGCGGGCTGGTCTACCGGCTTACTTGGCGGCCAGTTTGATGTCGTCCGCAGGCGGATTCAGCAAGGCGAAGCGATGGCTCATTTCGCCAGCAACTTCCTTGAACTGCTTCGTTGCCAGCTTGTTGAGAGGCTGAACATTCGGAATGTCGATCGACATGGGGTCCTGAGCAATATTGTTGACCCGGAATTCATAATGTAGATGCGGACCGGTTGCCCAGCCAGTGGAGCCGACATATCCAATGATGTCACCCTGGTTGACCTTGTCGCCTTTGCGCAAGCCCTTGCCAAAGCGGCTCATGTGAGCGTAGGTCGTGGTGTAGTTCGACCAGTGCTTGAGGATCACGATGTTGCCGTAACCGTTTTGGGGGCCGATGAATTCCACCTTGCCTTCGCCGGCGGCACGAATCGGCGTGCCAGTTGGGGCGGCGAAATCGACGCCCTTGTGCTGACGCCAGGCTCCGGAGACTGGATGCTTGCGCATGGAAAATCCGGAAGAAATACGACTGAATTCGAGCGGCGATTTGAGGAAGGATTTTTTCAGCGAGTGGCCAGTGAAGTCGTAATAGCTGCCTCCCTGCTCGGAGCCAGGCTCTTCGAACCAGAGATTCTGATAGACATTATTACCGTTGCGAAATTCTGCTGCCAGGATTCGGCCGGAATACAGATACTCGCCGCCTTGCCAAAAGGTTTCATAGACCACATTGAAGCGGTCGCCCCGGCGCAGTTCCGAGCGAAAGTCGATGTCGGTCGAGAACATATCGACGATCTGGCTAGTCACAGAATCCGGCAGGCGGACAGCATCAGTTGCGGCAAACAGGGAAGACTGGATCTCGCCAGTGCGCATCTCAACCTGACGCTCAACCGCCAACTCAGATTTGGCGGCCTTGAAAATGTCACCCGCACGTTCGATCTGTAGGGTTTTGTCGGGTTCGTCACTGCCTTCGCTGACGGTGGCACTGAGCCATTGCAGGCGTCCATCCGCAGTGGTGCGGGCCTGGATGCGCTTGCCAGCTTTCAACTGCAACACGCCTTTAGCCGTGGCGTCGGAGGACATGAAGGCAACGGCTTCCTGATCCTGCACGCCTAGTCTTTCCAGCACATTGGCTAGGGTATCGCCTCGGCGAACCATTTCTTCATTGACGTAGAGTGCTTCAGGAAGGCTGGTCAAACGCGTGATCTGTTCGGCAATCTCAGGCAAATCCAGATTTTGCGCAATCGCCGTGACCGGCAGATCGGAGGGGTCCGGTGCCATGGGTACGACGCCAGCAGCGCCAAAAGCGCACAGTGCCAGCAGCAGGCCGGAAGTGGAAATCAAACGTGAGCGGGGAATAGCGCGTATGCGCTGCTGAGCACCGGCACAGAGGGTGAGCAATTTATCGGAAACAGGCATGCAATACGTTAAAATTTAGAGGTAAGCGGCCCCAAGGGGGGGGTGGCTTGTTTCATGGCTCTTTTTTTATGCAGATAAATCGTTGATTTTACGCAATAAAAGAGGACGAATTATATCAAATAGCAAAGATGATTTTTTGCTTCTGACTTTAAAAAATAACTATGGAAGTTCCAGCGCAATTGCCTAAATCAATGACGAGCAATGAAATCTCTCAACCACCTCTGTCGGATTCGGTCCGGCAAGCGCTGGACCAGATCCGCCGGGGGGCGGACGAATTATTGATTGAAGCGGAATTTGCACAGAAATTGCAGAGCTCGGAACACTCCGGTCAACCCTTGCGCATCAAGCTTGGCCTGGACCCGACGGCACCTGACTTGCATCTGGGACATACGGTTGTCCTGAACAAGATGCGTCAGATGCAAGATCTGGGCCATACGGTGATTTTCCTGATTGGCGACTTCACGTCGATGATCGGCGACCCGTCTGGCCGCAATGCCACTCGCCCGCCTTTGACACGCGAACAAATCACCGAGAATGCAGCAACTTATTTCGCGCAGGCCAGCTTGGTGTTGGACCCTGAGCGTACCGAGATTCGCTACAACTCGGAATGGGCCGATCAGTTAGGCGCGCGCGGCATGATCGAACTCTCGTCGCGCTACACCGTGGCCCGCATCCTTGAGCGGGAAGACTTCACCAAGCGCTTCAAGGCCGGTATCCCGATTTCGGTACACGAATTGCTGTATCCCCTGATGCAGGGCTACGACTCGGTGGTGCTGCGTTCGGACCTGGAACTGGGCGGCACCGACCAGAAATTCAACCTGCTGGTCGGGCGCGAACTGCAAAAAGACTATGGCCAGGATCCGCAGTGCATTCTGACCATGCCGCTGCTTGAAGGCCTGGACGGGGTCGAGAAAATGTCCAAGTCCAAGGGCAACTACATTGGCATCACCGAACCGGCGAATACCATGTTCGCTAAGCTGCTGAGTATTTCGGATGTGATGATGTGGCGCTATTACGAACTGCTGTCGTTTCGCAGCCTCGACGAGATTGCCAGCCTGCGCCGTCAGGCTGAAGAAGGGCGTAATCCACGCGACATCAAGGTGGAACTGGCTCAAGAAATTGTGGCGCGCTTTCATTCGCCGCAGGCGGCCGAAACCGCCTTGGAAGATTTCAACAATCGTGCCCGTGGCGGCATTCCGGACGAGATTCCCGCATTCATTTTGAGTGGCGCTCCGGTTGGCATTGGCCAGCTGTTGAAGCAGGCCAATCTGTGCGCCTCGACCTCGGAAGCCTTGCGCATGGTTGACCAGGGTGGCGTGCGCATCGACGGCGTCGCCGTCAGCGATAGGGGCTTGAGGGTCGAATCCGGCTGTTTCGTGCTGCAGGTCGGCAAGCGCAAGTTTGCCCGGGTAACCCTAAGCTAGCAGGCAACATGCCGGGCTGATATGACAACTGGAATGTGATGTGAAACTCGGACCTTATTTGCTGCGCAACAATGTGTTTGTCGCGCCCATGGCGGGCGTGACCGACCGGCCGTTTCGCCAGCTTTGCAAAGAGCTTGGGGCGGGCTATGCCGTGTCGGAAATGGCGGCGTCGAACTCGAGTCTGTGGGCCAGCGAAAAGTCGGCCCGCCGGATCGATCATGCAGGCGAAATGGAGCCCAAAGCGGTCCAGATTGCCGGAGCCGATCCGGCCATGATGGCGGAATGCGCCCGTTTCAATGTCGAGCGCGGTGCCCAGATCATCGATATCAACATGGGCTGCCCAGTCAAGAAAGTGTGCAACCGCTGGTCCGGTTCGGCCCTGCTGCGTGATGAAAGGCTGGTACAGGACATCCTGAAAGCGGTGATGACGGCAGTCGACGTGCCAGTCACGTTGAAATTTCGTACGGGCTGGGACCACGACCACAAAAACGCCCTGCAGATCGCCAGGATTGCCGAAGACAGCGGCATTGCCTTGCTGACCCTGCATGGCCGGACGCGCAGCGATGGCTACAAGGGCGATGCTGAGTACGACATGATTGCTGCGGTCAAGGCCGCCGTGCGCGTGCCGGTGGTGGCCAATGGCGACATTGCTACACCAGAAAAAGCGCGCGATGTGCTGACCTATACCGGCGCAGATGCAATCATGATCGGTCGCGCGGCCCAGGGACGGCCCTGGATTTTTCGCGAAATCGCCCATTTTCTGGAAACCGGCAACCACTTGCCTGCGCCCACCATCGACGAAGTGCAGGGGCTGATGCGCGCCCATTTGCAGGCACACTATGGCTTCTACGGCGATTATCTGGGGGTGCGTACCGCGCGCAAGCACATTGGCTGGTACGTGCAGGACTTGGCCGGTGCGCAGGACTTTCGAGCGCGCATGAATCGGCTGGAAGACTGTACCCAGCAACTGGAGGCGGTGGATGCCTTCTTCGAATCTCAACGGGCTCATGGCGAGCGGTTACAATACCTCCCCTCCAAACCCCCGGCAGGCCGCTTGAGCGGGCCGACGCCATCGAACACGCGCGCTGAATATGAGCAAAGACAGCATTCAAGAGGTCGTCCGTAAGAGCCTGGAAGACTACTTTCAGGATTTGGGCGAGCAAACCCCCACCAACATCTATGAGATGGTGGTGCTGACCGTGGAAAAGCCGGTTCTTGAAGCGGTCATGCAGCGTGCCGGCGGCAATCAGTCGCAGGCTGCGGACATGCTGGGCATCAATCGCAACACCTTGCGCAAAAAACTCCAGCAGCATCAGCTACTCTGATTGCTTGCGTTCCCCTTTCCACCGTTCCTTCCACAATCATGATCAAACAAGCCCTGATTTCGGTTTCCGACAAAACCGGTGTTCTTGAATTTGCCCGTGAACTGGCCGCACGCGGCGTCCAGATTCTGTCCACGGGTGGCACCGCCCGATTGCTGACGGAACATGGCGTTGCCGTCACCGAAGTCGCCGACCATACGGGTTTTCCGGAAATGCTGGATGGCCGGGTCAAGACCCTGCATCCCAAGATTCATGGCGGCATTCTGGCGCGGCGCGACTTGCCGGCGCACAGCGCAGCCTTGAATGAGCACGGTATTGCCACCATCGACATGGTGGTTGTGAACCTGTATCCCTTCGAGCAGACCGTGGCGCGTGAGGATTGCAGTCTGGAAGATGCCATCGAAAACATCGATATCGGCGGCCCGGCCATGCTGCGCTCGTCGGCCAAGAACCACAAGGATGTGGTGGTGGTGTGCGACCCGACGGACTACGCTCAGGTGTTGGACGAAATGCAGCAGCCCGAGGGTGTGCGTGACGCTACCCGCTTTGTGCTGGCGCTGAAGGTGTTTGCCCATACTGCCCGTTACGACGGCGCGATTGCCAACTACCTGAGTGCATTGGGTCCGGACCGGCAGCATGCCGAGCGCAGCGCCTATCCGGCCACGCTCAATCTGCAGTTCGAGAAGGTGCAAGAAATGCGCTACGGCGAAAACCCGCATCAGTCGGCCGCCTTCTATCGTGAAAAAGACGTGGGTGCCGGAGCTTTAGCCAACTATTGTCAGTTGCAGGGCAAGGAACTGTCGTATAACAACATCGCCGATGCCGATGCCGCCTGGGAATGCGTCAAGACCTTTACCGAAACCGCCGCCTGCGTCATCGTCAAGCATGCCAATCCCTGCGGCGTGGCGCTGGGTGCCAATGCGCTGGAAGCTTATGGCAAGGCGTTCAAGACCGATCCGACCTCGGCCTTTGGCGGCATCATTGCCTTTAATTGCGAGCTTGACGGGGCCGCCGCTGAAGCCGTGGTCAGACAGTTCGTTGAAGTGTTGATCGCGCCCGCCTTCAGCGACGCCGCCCGCCAGGTATTTGCTGGCAAGCAGAATGTGCGCTTGCTCGAAATCCCGCTGGGCGACGCTGGCAACGCCCATGACTTCAAGCGCGTCGGCGGCGGTTTGCTGCTGCAGGCACCGGATACCCGCAATTTGCTACCGGGCGAACTGACGATTGCCAGCACGCTGCAGCCTACGCCGCAGCAGATGCAGGATCTGCTGTTTGCTTGGCGCGTGGCCAAGTTCGTCAAGTCCAACGCCATCGTCTTCTGTAGCGACGGCATGACCTTGGGCGTGGGCGCTGGTCAGATGAGCCGGGTCGATTCTGCCCGGATCGCCTCAATCAAGGCCCAGAACGCCGGTCTACGCTTGGCTGGATCAGCCGTGGCGTCGGACGCTTTTTTCCCTTTCCGCGATGGTCTGGATGTAGTGGTCGCGGCAGGCGCCACGGCGGTCATCCAGCCCGGCGGTTCGATGCGCGATCAGGAAGTCATCGATGCCGCCAACGAGCACGGTGTGGTGATGCTGCTGACAGGTGTGCGCCACTTTCGCCATTAATGCGAAGGCGCGCCAGCGGCAGATAGTGTGGGAAAAGCAGGCATGAGAATCCTCGGCATCGACCCCGGCCTGCGTGTGACTGGTTTTGGCGTCATCGACCAGCAGGGCGGGCAGTTGCGCTATGTGGCTTCGGGCACCATTCGCACGCCCGATGGTGACCTGCCGGAACGTCTGAAAGTCATCCTGCGCGGCGTCTCGGAAGTGGTGCAGACTTACCAGCCGGGGTGCGCCGCCATCGAAAAAGTTTTTGTCAACATCAATCCCCAGTCCACTCTGTTGTTGGGTCAGGCCCGGGGCGCTGCCATCTGTGCCCTAGTCCATGCCGATCTGGGCGTGGCAGAATACACCGCACTTCAGGTCAAACAGGCCGTGGTGGGGCAGGGCAAGGCGCAAAAGGAACAAGTGCAGGCCATGGTCCAGCGCTTGCTACTTTTATCTGGCTTGCCCGGCAGCGATGCGGCCGACGCCCTGGGCGTGGCCATCTGCCATGCCCACAGCGCACGGATGCTGGGGGCGCTGCAGTCGCTAGCGCCCGGCATGAGCAAGAAAGGCGTGCGCACCCGCAGTGGTCGTCTAGTGGGTAACGGCTAGCAATCTCTTTGGTTGGACTCAGGGTGCCTACTTTTCTGCCCGACGCGCCGCCTCTTCAAACGCATTGTTCCAATACATATCCTGGCCCCGTAGCCAGGCCCAGAGGCTGGCAGCGCCATAGGCCAGCGGAAACAGCGGTCCCCACCACGCTGCTTGGCGCACATGCGCCAATTCATGCGTAAGCAGGCGCTGGCTGAAGTGATGACGTTGGATGATGACCACATGCCCTAGTGCCATGCCGGCCATAGGACCAAACGGATGCTTTTCCAACAGCCAATCACTGCCCCGGCTCGACAGCAGCAGGGCTGGTGTGGGTGTGCGTATCAGTCTTAGTTGCGCGTGCTTTGAGAGCGCCAGTAACAAAAGCGGACTACACAGCAGGGTGAGGGGCAGCGCCCAGACAATGCCAATGGCTTGGCCGATTGACGCCAGCGCTGGAGAAACAGGTCTTTTATGCTGCAGCCAGAGGCGCAGCCGAGCGAGGCGAAGAAGCATGGACGAAGGGTGTGCTCCTGTATGATGAACGCAATTCAATGAACTCTATTTCCCTATGATAGGTCGTCTTTCCGGAACCCTGCTCGAGAAAAATCCACCGCAGTTGTTGGTGGATTGTCAGGGCGTGGGATACGAAGTTGCGGTGCCGATGAGCACTTTTTACAATTTACCGCCACTGGCGGAAAAAGTCGTACTCCTTACCCATATGGTGGTGCGCGAAGATGCGCAACTGCTGTATGGCTTTGGCAGCGCCCAGGAGCGTGACGTGTTTCGACAGTTGATCAAGATCACCGGCGTCGGTGCGCGTACTGCGCTGTCGATTCTGTCGGGTATGTCGGTGCCGGAACTAAGCCAGGCCATTACCCTGCAGGAGTCTGGCCGGCTGACCAAGGTACCGGGCATCGGCAAGAAAACGGCGGAACGGCTGCTGCTGGAACTCAAGGGCAAGCTCGGGGCCGACCTAGGAGCGGTCGGTGCAATAGGCGGCAGCGATGCCAGCATCGATATTCTCAGCGCCCTGCTGGCGTTGGGCTATTCGGACAAAGAGGCGCAACTGGCCCTGAAGCAGGTGCCAACCGGCACTGATGTTTCTGAAGGCATCAAGCTGGCGCTCAAGGCCCTGTCCAAGGCTTGAAGCGAGTAACGCCAGCCCATTTACAGGTTGAGACGGCAGTTCACCATGGCCGGCCCAAGTTTTCTTTTCTGCTGCATGCCGCATCTTCTCGAGGCAATCATGAGCATTCAAACCGACGACTTCAGCGAGCAGCGCATTATTGCTGCTACGCCCGCTTCGAGCAATGAAGAGGCGATCGAACGCGCCCTGCGGCCCAAGCATCTCGACGAGTACGTGGGCCAGGAAAAAATCCGTGACCAACTGGAAATCTTCATCACCGCCGCCCGCCGGCGCGAAGAAGCCCTCGACCACACCTTGCTGTTTGGGCCGCCTGGCTTGGGCAAGACCACGCTGGCGCACATCATTGCCCGCGAAATGGGCGTCAATCTACGCCAGACTTCGGGCCCGGTGCTTGAACGTGCCGGTGACCTAGCGGCGCTGCTGACCAACCTGGAAGCCAACGATGTGCTTTTCATCGATGAAATCCATCGCCTGTCGCCCGTGGTCGAGGAAATCCTGTATCCGGCGCTGGAGGATTACCAAATCGACATCATGATCGGCGAGGGTCCGGCAGCGCGCTCCGTGCGTCTGGACCTGCAGCCCTTCACCCTGGTCGGCGCCACTACCCGTGCCGGGATGCTGACTAATCCCCTGCGTGACCGTTTCGGTATTGTGGCCCGGCTGGAGTTTTACACCGCCGCCCAGCTAGCCCTCATCGTCACCCGCAGCGCCGCCTTGCTGCATGTGCCCATCGACGATGAAGGCGCGCTGGAAATCGCTCGCCGTAGCCGCGGCACGCCTCGTATCGCGAACCGCCTGCTGCGCCGAGTGCGCGACTATGCCGAAGTCAAGGGTACGGGCGTGATCACCCAAAACATTGCCAATGCCGCGCTGGTTATGCTGGACGTGGACCCAGTCGGCTTTGACCTGATGGACCGCAAGCTGCTGGAAGCCATCCTGTTCAAGTTTGGCGGTGGCCCGGTCGGCCTGGACAACTTGGCCGCAGCCATTGGTGAAGAGCGCGACACCATCGAAGACGTGCTGGAACCGTACCTGATCCAGCAAGGCTACCTGCAGCGCACGCCACGCGGGCGCATCGCCACGCCCATTGCTTACCGTCATTTTGGCGTGGCGGCACCGCAGACCAGTCCAAATAGCAATTTGTGGGACGTGGCCGCAGAATAGGGTGCTTTCTCGGTGCGGCCGTGCCGATCCTGTTTTTCTCTTTTTTTCATGAAAGATGCACGCCTGCCATGCAGATCCTGGTCGATGCCGATGCCTGCCCGAATGTCATCAAGGACATCCTGTACCGCGCGGCCGAGCGCTGGCAGCTGTCCCTGACTTTAGTGGCCAACACCTGGCTGCGCACCCCGCCTTCGCGCTTCATCCGATGTCAGCAGGTGCCGGCCGGTTTCGATGTCGCGGATGACGAACTGGTGCGTATGGCCCAGCCTCAGGACCTGGTGATCACGGCAGATATACCGCTGGCGGCCCAGTTGCTGGAAGTCGGCGCTTATGTCCTCAATCCGCGCGGACATTTCTATACGCAGGGCACCATCCAGGAAGCTTTGAGCATGCGCCACATGCTGGACACCTTGCGCAGCAGCGGGGTAGACACTGGTGGTCCGGCACCTTTCAGTCACAAGGAGCGCCAGCAATTCGCCAACCAACTGGACGGGCACCTGAGTCAGCACGCTTCTAAGCCTTTCTAGGCCGCCAACGACACCATTTCTTACGGCATCGCAACCTTGCACAGTCTGCTTATGCAAAGCTTTGACGTTTAGCGCAACGATGAAAAGTGACCCTCACCGGTGCGTTCTGATTTGACTTTGCATGGTGCCGCATGCTTTCTTCTAACAAAATCGATGGATACGCCCGGCAATTACTGCATGCGCGGGCCGATGTCCTTTCTGTGCCACCGCTGACGCGGGAGTCTGGTTTTGGTCTGGCCGAAGGCTATGCTGTCGCCCGCCGCATCGGACAATTGCGCCTGGGCCAGGGCGACTATCCGGTTGGGCGCAAAATCTTGTTTCCGGAAAGCGTATTTCCCACCGAGGTCGGTCCCGCGAGCGAACCTGCTAGCGCCAGTCGCCTGATCTGGGCACCTCTGTTTGACGATACCGTGCGTTACGCTACCGACAGCTACGGCGTGCAAAGCCTAGTCGGTGCCCTGGCACCGCGCATCAATCCTCAAATCATCTTCAAGCTGGCGCGCGCACCGCGCACTCGTGTATCAGCGCAAACCTTGGGTGAGAGCGTCGAATGGATTGCGCCCGCCCTGGAAATCATGGTGTGTCCGTATCCGCATTGGCAGTTTGAAGCGGCCGATGCGGCCGCCGCTTTTGGTCTGCACGGCACCCTGATTGTGGGCGAGCCCAAGATGCTGTCGACGGAAACCCGCCACAACCTGGCGTCAGTGCTAGCAGCGGCCAATGTGTCCTTGTCCTACAGCGAAGGCCCCGAAGAAACCCTGTGCGCCGGCGGCTTCGGTAGCGTGCTGGCCGGCAGCCCGGTGCATGCCTTGTTGCTGCTGATCGAAGTGCTGGAGGCGCAGCAGGCCGAACCACTGGCCGCCGGCGAACTGATCGCCACTGGCGCGCTGACCGGCGCCTTCGCGGTGCATCCTGGCCAGACTTGGCGTACGGCTTTTTCCGGCATCGCTCTGGAGGGACTGGCCCTGTCCTTTGTTTGATGGGGGCATCGCCACCTCTTTTGAAGGAAAAAGGTAGGCAAGTGCCGGCTCCATGAAAAACGGCAAATAGAAAAACTGTTCGCCGTTTAAGTTGTGTTTGCCAGGACCGAGCTAGGCCGCCAGCTTGTCGTATTGCTCGCGTAACTTGACTAGCGTTTCGGCAAAGCCTTGCAAGCGCTCCCTTTCTTGGGCCACGACTTGGGCTGGTGCCCGGGCGACGAAGCTGTCGTTGCCCAGCTTGCCATTGGCCTTGCCAATCTCACCTTCGAGGCGCGTCATTTCCTTGGCCAGGCGTTCGCGTTCCGCCTCGACGTCAATTTCGACTTCCAGCATCAGCCGAGTATTGCCGACGATGGAAACCGGTGCGGGTGACTGGGGCAGGGTATCGACAATCTGGACGTCTGACAGACGGGCCAGCGCTTGCAGATAGGGCGCAAACGATTGCGGTGCTGCGTTCGCAGAGTTGGCTGTTGCATCCGCTTCCAGAATCAGCGGCACCCGGGTGGCAGGCGAGAGCTGCATTTCTCCGCGCAGGTTGCGACAGGCATCGGTCAGCGCCTTGAATTGAACCATCCAGGCTTCGGCCTGAGCGTCAATCTTGGACGGCTGGGCCTGTGGATAGGGCTGGACCATGATGGAGTCACCCGCCGGGTTCATCTCGTAGCCGGTCAACGGTGCCACGGTTTGCCACAATGCCTCGGTGATGAAGGGAATCACGGGGTGCGCCAGGCGCAGCACGGTTTCCAGCACGCGCAACAGGGTGCGTCGGGTGGCGCGCTGCTGGGCTTCGCTACCTTGCTGTAATTGCACCTTGGCGACTTCCAGATACCAGTCGCAGTATTCGTCCCA
>JBBSSV010000003.1:0-21607 GCA_038241705.1 Burkholderiales bacterium
CAGTCGGCCACCCAGCGCCTGCAAATCGTGGTGCCGGTCGCGCTGGGGTTGGTGTTGCTGCTGCTGTTCGCCATGTTCCAAAATCTCAAGGATGGCTTGCTGGTCTTCACCGGCGTCCCCTTTGCCCTGACCGGCGGCATTCTGGCGCTGTGGTTGCGTGGCATCCCGCTGTCGATTTCGGCGGGGGTGGGCTTCATCGCCCTGTCCGGCGTTGCGGTTCTGAATGGCTTGGTGATGTTGTCCTTCATCCGCTCGCTGCGCGAGCAAGGATACAGCTTGGACAGTGCCATCCGCGAAGGCGCCCTGACCCGACTGCGGCCGGTGCTGATGACAGCATTGGTAGCGTCGCTGGGCTTTGTACCCATGGCGATTGCAACTGGCACGGGCGCTGAAGTCCAGCGACCGCTGGCGACCGTGGTCATCGGCGGCATTTTCTCGTCCACCCTGCTGACGCTACTGGTGCTGCCGCTGCTGTACCGCCTGGCCCATCGGCGTGAAGAAACGCGCGCCTCTGCGCTGCCTCAAGATGAGAGAGTAGAAGGCCTGCTGCTGGGGGACGATTCTAGCTGACCGGCCTTAAGACAGGCCTAAAGCGTCAGGAAAACGTCTGAGGTTCTTCTGCTAACACTGCGCTGGCCGGTAGTGCGCACTCTGGAGTTGCCAGCTTTTGGAGGATGCCGCAATCCTTGGCGGCCTGGGCCTGGCTGCATTGGCTGCGCAGTTCCTGCAGTTGCTGCTGCAACGCCTGCAACTCGGTAATGCGCTGGGCCACTTGGCTCACATGCCGGTCCAGTAGTTGGTTGACCTCTGCGCAACTTTCTTCGGGTGCCTGACGAAAGCGCAGCAGGCTACGGATTTCTTCCAAGCTCATGTCGAGCGAGCGGCAGTGGCGGATGAACTGCAGCCGCCCGACGTGGGCATCGGTATACAGCCGGTAATTGCTGGACGAGCGCGCCGGCTGGGGCAGCAACTCTTGGCGCTCATAGAAGCGGATGGTTTCAACCGGGCAATTAGCCTGGCGTGCTAGCTCGCCGATCTTCAGGAGGGTAGACATGGCTTTTCCGTGCTGTTTTCAAATAAGGCTTGACCCTGTATCGACTACAGGGTTTGTAATGACAGTATAGGCAATTTTTGCCACCCTTATTTCGCACCCCTACTGCAACAGGAGCAAGCGATGTCTTCATGTCAGGAACATGACCATGGCAGCAGCGCCGAGACGGCCACTACCTCTACCGCCGCCGCGCCGCCTCCGGCCCAGGACGGTCAGCATGTCTTGGTGCTGCGCATCGACCAGATGTGCTGCCCGACAGAAGAAAGCCTGATCCGTAGCCGACTGCAGGACATGCCCGGTGTGCATGGGCTGGAGTTCAACCTGATGCAGCGCCGACTGACGCTTAGCCACGACCTGGCCGACCCTTCCGCCATTCTCGACGCCTTGATCGAGTTACGCCTGATGCCAGTGGTTGTGCGCGATGCGCAAGCTGGCAGTACGGCTGTTTTTCGCATCGACAACATGGATTGCCCGACCGAGGAAAAGCTGATCCGCAGCAAACTTGGCGGCATGCCTGGCGTGTTGGCACTGGATTTCAACCTGATGCAGCGCCAATTGTCGGTGCGCCACGCCTTGACCGATACCGCCGCGCTGTCCACAGCCCTGGCGACAATCGGCATGCAAGCCATTCCTGTGAATCCGATGGCGACGGGTGCGGCCCCGACCGCACCTGCTCCCGCGCCTTCGGTGTCGCGCCGCGACTGGTGGCTGCTGGGCTGCGCCGGGATTGCCGCCGCGCTGGCAGAAGTCGTGGCCGTTACTACTGATAACGATGCCTCACTGCCAGTGATTGGGCTGGCGCTGCTGGCAATTGCTCTGGGCGGGCTGGAAACCTACAAGAAAGGCTGGATTGCCCTGCGCCACCGTAATCTAAACATCAACGCATTGATGTCAATTGCCGTGACCGGGGCGGTGCTGATCGGCCAATGGCCGGAAGCCGCCATGGTGATGGTGCTGTTCACCCTAGCTGAAGCGATTGAAGTGCTGTCGCTGGACCGTGCCCGTCACGCCATTCGCGACCTGATGGGCATGGCACCAGAGCAGGCGCGGGTGCAGCAGGCCGATGGTAGCTGGCACAGCGCTGACAGCAAGCAGGTGGCGCCCGGCGCCACCGTGCGGATTGCTCCAGGCGAGCGCATCCCGCTGGATGGCATCCTGCTCTCGGGCCAGTCCGTAGTCAACCAGGCACCGATCACCGGAGAAAGCATGCCGGTAACCAAGGCCGCAGGTGACATCGTCTTCGCCGGCACCTTGAATGAAACCGGCTCCTTCGATTACCGGGTCACAGCCAGCGCCGATGATTCGACCCTTGCACGCATCATTCATGCAGTCGAGGAAGCCCAAGGGCGTCAGGCGCCGACCCAACGTTTCATCGATCGTTTTTCGCGCATCTATACGCCGGTCGTCTGTGTGCTGGCAGCATTAGTGGCAGTGGGCCCTCCCCTGCTATTGGGTGCGCCCTGGATGGATTGGCTATACAAGTCGCTAGTGTTGCTGGTCATCGCCTGTCCCTGTGCGTTGGTGATTTCCACACCGGTGACTGTCGTCAGCGGCCTGGCAGCAGCGGCGCGGCGCGGCATTTTGATCAAAGGCGGGGCCTATCTGGAAGCCGGACGCAAGCTATCGGTGCTGGCGCTGGACAAGACCGGCACTATCACCGAAGGCAAGCCACAAGTCACGGATATCATCGCGCTGACGCCAGAGCGCGCTACCAGCCTGCGCCTAGCCGCCAGCCTGGCGGCGCGTTCCGACCATCCGGTGTCAGCCGCGCTGGCCCGCCATTGGGAAAATCTGCCAGATGCGCCAGCTCTTGCCGAGATCAGCGATTTTTCTGCCTTGCTGGGACGCGGCGTCAAAGGTCGTAGCGCTAACGGTTGGCTGTACCTGGGCAACCAGCGCCTGATGCGTGAACTGGGCGTTCTCACGCCCGCCGCCGACAGCGCGCTGCAGGAACTGGAAGCCGCCGGCAAAACCGTGATCGTCGTTAGCGACGAGCACCAGCCCTTGCTGGTAATCGGCGTGGCCGACACGGTGCGCGCCACCAGCCGTCAGGCCTTGGCCGAACTGCATCAATTGGGCGTGCGCACCCTGATGCTCAGTGGTGACAACGAACAAACCGTGCGCATCATTGCTCAGGATGTGGAGATCGACGACGCCCGCGGCGGTCTGCTGCCGGCCGACAAGCTCGCCATCATCGAAGCCGAACTGGCAGCCCACGGCGTGGTCGGCATGGTGGGTGACGGCATCAACGACGCGCCGGCACTGGCCCAGGCTTCGATCGGCTTTGCCATGGGCGTAGCCGGCACCGACACTGCCATCGACACCGCTGACGTGGCGCTGATGGACGATGATTTACGCAAAATTCCCGCTTTCATCCGTCTTTCCCGACGCACCATGACCATCCTGACGCAAAACATCGTATTGGCGCTGGGCATCAAAGCGGTCTTTCTGGTACTGGCACTGCTGGGTATGGCCACGCTTTGGATGGCGGTCTTCGCCGATATGGGCGCCAGCCTGCTGGTGGTAGCCAATGGCTTGCGCATGCTGCGTTCCGAGCCAGCGGAGACACCATCACCCAAAGAAAAATGGCAGAAAGTCATGCCTTGAGCAGGGCGCTTTCTTCAAGCTACTAACCCTTGGTTCCACTAAACCTGCTGATCAATATCAAATAAGCAATGTTTACGTAATGCAAACATTGTTACTAGGAATAATCTTGCGCAAGTTTCCTTTTATGCAAGATTTTTCCTATGCAAACCTACGCTCCCACACAACCGATTTGTGCCCCCACTGTGGCCTCTGCCTTCCGGCTGGACATTCAGGCGCTGCGCGGCGTGGCCGTCTTGGTCGTGGTGTTGTATCACGCCCGTCTGGATTTTTTGCCAGCCGGTTATTTGGGCGTCGATATCTTCTTTGTGCTGTCTGGCTACCTGATCACCCGCCTGATCGTTGCCAGCATGGCGCGTGGGGATTTCAGTTTTGGACGGTTTTATCTGCGCCGCGCCCAGCGCTTGCTGCCAGCCGCCTATGTGACTTTTTTGGCTACAGCGCTGCTGGTGCCGTTTTTCCTGACCAGCACAGAGATCCAGGAGTTCCGCCAGCAAATGCTGGGTGCATTGAGCTTTACCGCCAATGTGGTGTTGTGGCGTCAATCCGGCTATTTCGAAGGGATAGCTGACCTCAAACCACTGCTGCACACGTGGTCGCTGGCGATCGAGGAACAGTATTACTTCATGCTGCCGTTGTTGCTGGCCTGGGTGCCGCGCCGCTGGTGGCTCTCAGGCGTGATGACCATGGTGGGCCTCAGCCTGCTGCTGTGCCTGCATCAGGTCAGCGCCCGGCCGGATGCCGCGTTTTATCTGCTGCCGACCCGGATGTGGGAACTGGGAGTGGGATCTTTGGGCGCACTACTGGTCGTGACATCGCGCTGGCAACGCCTGCTTGACGTCCTTTTCTGACCAGCGCTGGTCGTGGTCCTCAGTCTGCCTTTTTTGGATCTCGGCATGTCTCATCCAGGACCGGGAGCATTGCTGATCTGCCTGGCCACTCTGGTGCTACTGTTGCGTCAGCATCCCATGTTCCAGCAGGGAGTATTTGTGACTGGGTTCAGCAAGCTGGGCAACTTGTCGTATGCGCTCTATCTGGTTCACTGGCCTCTGTTTGCGCTGCTGAACAATGTCTGGATCGGTAATCCTGATGCGCCCCATCCGCCGTTGGGTTTGCGACTGTCTGTGCTGGCATTGGCGCTTTGCCTGGCTTGGCTGCTGCACCGCTTTGTGGAAGAGCCGATGCGCCACCATGGACTGGCTCAGCCCGTGCGCGCTGCGCAGCGCATGTTTGTAGTGTCTGGCGGCCTGGTGCTGGTGGCGCTGCTGTCCACGCAACTGATTACGCCCGAGCGTAATTTTGCAGAAGTACGACGCCCTAACAAGGGCTTTGACGCAGCCTGTGAGGCGACTGGTGCGTTCGAGGGCCTGGCCATCTGCCGCAACTCGGACAATCCGGAAATGATGGTCTGGGGTGACTCGTTTGCGATGCACCTGATTCCGGGGCTGCTAACGAGTGAAACGCAGGCTCCCAAGATCGTGCAAGCCACCCGCTCGGTATGCGGGCCGCTATTGGGACTGGCGACGATCAGCAGCAGCTACGACGCCAACTGGGCCGCACGCTGCATTGACTTCAACGACTCGGTACTGGCCTATCTGGCCGCCACGCCGTCGGTCCATACCGTTGTGTTGTCCAGCCCATGCGGTCAGTTCCTTGGCAACGAACACTTCCTGCTGAAGCGTCAGGAACAAAACGGAGAACTCCATCAGGTGTCGGCCGGACTGTCAGAGGCAGTACCGGGCCTCAAACGCACTGTCGACGCCGTGCGCGCCTTGGGCAAGCGGGTGGTGGTGGTTGCGCCGCCGCCCCATGCCGGCTTCGATGCCGGCCGCTGTATCGAGCGTTTGCAGACAGGTTTACCGGTCATGGGCGCACACCCCCAATGCAGCATCAACATGGCCAGCTTCGAGCGAGAGCAGAAAGAGGTGCTGCAGTTCCTGGCGCAGCTGCCACAACAGGCGGACATTGCCATCATCGATTTCCAGGCCTACCTGTGTGACGGTCATCAGTGCAAGACCCGGCTCGGGGATACCTTCATCTATCGCGACGACGGGCATTTTTCTCACCAAGGTTCGGTACTGATGGCCACCCAATACGGACTGAACCACAAGATCCGCCAGTTGGCACGCTAGCGCCCAACCACCAGCGGTCTTGGCTTGCTTCGGTTCGGTTCGGTTCAGACAGCTTCGATCAGCTCGCAGCATCAACCCAGCGGCTTGAGTCCCTTGCAGTCCTTGCCCTGCCAGCGTGCCTGATGGCGCATTTCCATTTTGATCGGCTGGCCTTGGACCTTACCCTGCATGGTCATTTCACTCTGATAGCTGCGCGGCGTGGCATCCCAGATCCGGCCCTTGCCCTGCCATTGGCCGTCGGCGTTCTTGCAAGTGAAGGAAAAGTTGGCTTCAGTCGCAGAAATATTGCGCAGATTATTGGTGCATTGCATGTCTGCGTCGTCGATGGTCGGCTCGAACGCACGCTTGGCCATTTCCGGCGTCAGGCATTGCTTGATGACAGTGGGCTCGGTCAGCGATACGCCCGACTCCTGCATCAACTGTTCCATGTGCTTGCGCTGAGCGGCCGGTATGTTTTGCAAGGCAGCCTGCATGCCTTGCATCGCTGCCACCTGCGGTGAATCCTGGTTGGTTTTAATTTCCCATAGCCCGGCTTCACGCTGCGCCAGGGGCTGGGCCACGGCACTCTGGGCAACCAGCAAAAGAACGAGGGCGGATGCAGCAGTCAAATAGCGGGAAGAAAGACGGCAAAACATGATGTTCTCCAGAAATTAAAAAATTTGGACCAGATTGCTCACTTGCAGCCGCGAGAGATTGACAGCATGACAATGAGTAGGGATCGACTGTAGCCGAAACCGCACAAGATTGGGCATATCGACCCCCTTTTCCTGGAGAAAACCAGCCTCAACAGTGAGCCCGAGTAATATAGACGTCTTGCCGATTGCCCTTGCAGTCGGCCCATTTTGATTTTTCCTGCGACGTTCTTTCCGTATTTATGTCTTCCTCTTCTTCCGCCACGCCAGCCGGCGAAGGCGATAGCCGTTTTCGATCCCTGTTCGAACAGTCTGTCATCAGCATGCAGCTACTTGATCTGCAGGGCAGGACGCTACAGGTCAACCGGGCCTGGGAAAAACTGTGGCAGGGTGACTCGCCAGATGGGCGCCTCAAGGAGTATGTGCTCTCGGACAAGTACAACCTTTTGACCGATCCCCAGTTGCAGGAAAAGGGCCTGATTCCCTTGATCCTGCGAGCGTTTGCAGGAGAATCGGTCACCTTGTCGTCGGTATTTTATGAGCCTGCCTGCCTAAAGCTTCCCGGGCGCGGCCGCTGGGTAACGGCCCAATTGCATCCGATCACCAATGCCGACGGCGGCGTGCTGGAAGTCATGCTAACGTATCAAGACGTTACCGAACAGCGCGACGCCAAGCACCGCATAGCCTTGAGCGAAGCACGTTTTCGCTCACTGGTTACCGCTACCAGCCAAATCGTCTGGACGGCTACGTCGGATGGCCAGATTCGCGAAGATTCGCCTACATGGCGCGCGTTTACCGGCGACTCGTACGAACAGTGGACCGGCGAAGGTTGGCTGAATGCGGTGCATCCGGACGACCGGCAGCAAGCGCAGCAAACATGGTATGACTGCATCAACCGCAAGGTTCTGTACGAAAACGAGTACCGCCTACGCGGTCAGGACGGCGAGTATCGCTGGGTGGCAGTCAAGGGCGTGCCGATTTTCAATGCCGAAGGGTGCGTGCGCGAATGGATTGGGGTTAACAACGATATCGATGCCGCCCGGCGTTCGGTTGATGCCTTGCGCGAAAGCGAAGATCGGCTGCATTTTGCCCTGGAAACAGCTGGCATGGTGGCCTGGGACTTCAATCTAGCCACTGGCATCGCCAAGCACTCGTCCATGGCACAGGAACTGTGGGAACTTGCGGATGGCCCCGCCGACCACTTCGCCAGCATGATCCACCACGAAGACCAGCAAGCCGTGGTCAATCTGTTCGAGCGTGCTTGCCGGGGTGAAGCCGAGTATGCCACTGAATTCCGCATCCTGACCTCTGACGACCGTGAGATCTGGCTGTATGAAAAAGCCCAGCTGCGCACCGATCCGGCCCATGGCCATCAGCATCTGATCGGGATCTCGCTCGACATTACCGAGCGCAAGCAGAATGAACAGGATCTGCGCATCAGTGAAGCCCGCTTCCGCACGATCACCGACTCTTTGCCACAAATGGTCTGGACCGCCTTTGCAGATGGTCATCACGATTATTACAATCGCCAGTGGTATCTGTTTACTGGCGTGCCCGAGGGCTCGACCTATGGCGCTGGCTGGAGCGACATGTTTCATGCAGACGATCAGGAACATGCCTGGGAGCTGTGGCACCACAGTCTGGTGAGCGGCGAACCTTACGAGATCCAGTACCGTTTGCGCCACCATTCCGGCGAGTACCGCTGGGTGCTGGGCCGTGCCCTGCCCTTGCGCGATGAGCGCGGCATCATCCAGCGCTGGCTAGGTACCTGCACCGACATTCATGATCAGAAGCTGGCGGAACAGCGTCTGCAGGAAGCCGACCGGCGCAAGGATGAGTTCCTGGCCATGCTGGCACATGAGTTGCGTAATCCGCTGGCACCGATCAGCGCCGCCGCCGAAATGCTGCAGTTGACGCAGCTTGCACCCGAGCGCCTCCGGTACATCAGCGAGGTGGTCGGGCGTCAGGTGCAACACATGAAGGCATTGGTGGATGATCTGATGGACGTCTCGCGCGTCACGCGCGGTCTGGTCGACATCACCCATGCGCCACAGAATCTGCAGGAGGTTGTCGCCAGCAGCCTGGAACAGGTCCGGCCCCTGATCAACAGCAAACACCACCACCTGCATCTGGACTTGAGCCCCGAGCCGGCTCAAGTACGGGGCGATAAAAAACGCCTGGTGCAGGTCCTGACCAACCTGCTCAGTAACGCCGCTCGCTACACACCGGCGGGCGGCAACATCCATCTAAGCCTGGAGGTGCAGGAAGATCTGATTATCCTGAGCGTGGCTGATGATGGCCAGGGCATCGCCCCCAATCTGCTGCCGCAGATTTTCGATCTATTCATCCAGGCCGAGCGCGATTCCGACCGTTCCCAGGGTGGGCTTGGCATCGGGCTGGCACTGGTCAAGAGTTTGGTCGAACTGCACGCTGGTCAGGTCAGCTGCCGCAGTGAAGGCTTGGGACAGGGCAGCCGCTTCGTGGTCATGTTGCCCCGTCTACACGAAAAAAGAATTCTCCAGCCAAAGGAAAATACCTTAACTGGAGTGGTCAAAGCGGCAACGCCCCTGACGATTCTGGTGGTTGACGACAACATTGATGCTGCCCAGATGCTGGCGCTGTTTTTGCAGATGGCAGGACACCGGGTGACGGTCGAGCACCACGCCTGGCGAGCATTGGAGCGCGTAGCCAGCTTGCGACCGCAGGTGTGCATCCTGGATATCGGCTTGCCCGACATGGACGGATATGAGCTGACGCGACGGCTACGCGCCCGGCCGGAAATGGCGCATACCACCCTGATCGCGGTCACTGGCTATGGTCAGGAACAAGACCGGGCCCAGGCCCGGGCAGCTGGCTTCGCCCATCATTTAGTCAAACCAGTGGATGCAACCGAGCTGACGGCGCTGCTGGCAGGACTGGAGCCCAGGCCCCGCTAAGAATCTATCTAATTAAGTATTCTCGGAAGTACAGCCGCTTAGCTGCCGTTCAATCCTTGTGATGCAGGTAGCTTGGACCACTCAAGTAAGTCAATGACTGACGTTTGCCGTAGGCGGTATGCGAATTAGTAGCACTAAGCGCGTCTTGCGCGCTACTGCACAGCGCCGATCTGCTTGTTATTGGTGCGATACGGTGGCAGCTTGCCTACGCTGGCGCCCTGAGTACGGGCATAGATCGGCATGACTTCTGGTAGGCGTTTTTGCATCTGGGCGATGCGGTTCGCGCCCGAAGGATGGGTCGAGAGCCATTGTGGCGGCGAACCCTGTGCCAGACGCTCCATCTTGGTCCAAAGTGCAATCCCGGCGCGCGGGTCATAGCCAGCGCGGGCAACTAGATCCAGGCCGACCACATCGGCCTCAGTTTCATCCGAACGAGAAAATTTCAGGGCCGCAAACTGAGCAGCACCGCCGGCGACCGCATCCGTCAGATTGCGGTCGATGCCAAATACCGCGGCCACGCCCAGGCTGGCCAATCTGGCGCCCATGCTGGTCAGGCCCGATTTGGCCATACGCTCGCGCGCATGTTCACGCAAGGCATGTGACATTTCATGCCCCATGACCACAGCCACTTCATCATCGGTCAGCTGGAGCTGATCCAGGATTCCACTGAAAAACGCAATTTTTCCGCCCGGCATGCAAAACGCGTTGACTTGGTCGGCATTGATCAGATTGATTTCCCACTTCCAATCCGAGGCCGACTGATTCCAGCGGCTGGCATGCGGAATCAGTTTGTTGGCAATACGGCGCAGACGCTTGGTTTGGGCCGTATCCTTGGAAGCCAGCACACCTTGCTTGGCAGCCTCTTTCAGCAGGGCGGCATATTGCTGGCTGGCTTCGGCCTGCAATTCCTCTTCCGATACCAGATTGCGCAGGCGTGACATTTTTTCGACCTGGACGCCTTCGCTGGCCGGCACCGGTGCGGCAGTCGCGAAGGTGCCAACGGCCAAACTGGCTGTCAGCAGAATCGTTGCGAGTAATTGCTTGAGTCGTTGTGGCATTCGAGTCTCACGAAGTGAAGTTACGCTGTGATGGATAGATGCATGCGCAGAACGTGCTGCATCAGGGCGCAAAAGTGGCGCCGTTCAGCTCGACCCGGGGCCGCAGCCAGAAGTACAGGCCGATGGCGGGAACGATGGCCAAAGCAGTGATCCAAAAATAGGGGGCATAACCCACAGCCTCGACGATGCGGCCAGAATAAAAGCCCAGCACCTTGCCCGGCAGAGTGATCAGCGAACTGAAGAGCGCGTACTGAGTTGCGGTATAGCGCTGATTCACCAGTGCCGACAAATACGCCACGGCGGTGGTCCCCAACATGCCCTGGGCCAGATTCTCGCCAGAAATCACGAGTGTCAGCATGGCCACGTCGCCCTTGGCACCGATCAGCATCAAATACAGCAGGTTGCTTAACGCGCCCAGCACGATGCTCACCAACAGTGAGCGCTCAACACCCCAGCGCACCACCGCGACACCCCCGAGGAAAGCGCCGCCAATACCGACCCAGATGCCATAGACCTTGGACACGGTGGCAATCTCGGTTTTGCTGAAGCCCTGATCCAGATAGAACGGGCCCATGATGCCGCCTACTAGCGCCTGGTCGGATATTTTGAACAGCAAAATGAACAGCAGGAGCAGCAGCCCTACGCGCCCGCCGAAACGCCGAAAGAAGTCCGTAAAGGGCTCGACTACCCCTTCACGCAGGCCTTGTGCCCAGTTCTGCGCACGCACGCGCAGCACTTCCGGCTCGCGCGCCAGCAAGTTGGCGACGAGTGGAATCAGCATGCAAGCCGCCATCGCGCGGTAAACGTTAGGCCAGATGGTGTGGTCGGCCAGCACCAGCGCCAGCGCGCCGGTGACGATTAGCGCCAACCGGTAGCCCAATGAATAGGTGGCAACCAGCGCGCCCTGCGCCTCAACTGGGGCAATTTCAATGCGATAAGCATCCACGGCAATGTCTAGCGTGGCGCCGGCAAACGCCACCAGCAACGCTAGGCCGATGAACAGCCCAAGCTGCGACGGCGTCACAGAAGCCATCGCCAGCAGTCCGATCATCACTAGCAACTGTGTCAGCAGTAGCCAGCTACGACGTTGACCGAGCCGTCCCAGCAATGGCAAGCGCACACGGTCAACCACCGGTGCCCAGAGGAATTTGAAGGAATAGGCCATGCCCGCGCTGGCAATCATCGTGATGTCCTTCAGCGAGATCTCGTTTTCCTTCAACCAGTACGCCAGGGTGCCGGCCACCAACAGGAAGGGCAAGCCGGAAGCGAAACCGAAGAAAAACATGGTCCAGGCCGAAGGATGCATAAAGGCGTCCCGGATGCGCGCGACCTTGGCTGTGTGTTTTTGCGTATTCGTTTGCATGCTGTTTTCAGCGCTTGGCTGCTTGCTTGTCTGCTCGCTCATGAGGCGTTCATCTGGCCTGTTTTGGGAAAAGCGGCGCATGGCGCCAAGCGTGCAGCAAGCAACCAGGCCATAACCAGATCAGCCTGGTGTGCAGCAGCTGGGAGGTGCCTGCATCCGCGGTCAGTCCAGGCCGACTGGTGATGGACTTGTTCATGCAGCCTTCTTTTTGCGCAACCGAAACACCGCCAAGCTGCCGCGCCAGTGCGGCAGGGTAGTCACTGGCCTGCCGTCTTCCTTCAGGGCAACGCAATCGAGAACTTCGAGCCCGACCTCGCTGGCAAGTTCTTCGAAGTCGCGAATAGTGGCGCAGCGCAGGTTGGGCGTGTCATACCACTGATAAGGCAGGCTGCGCGACACCGGCATGCGCCCAGTCAACAGCGACAGGCGATGCGGCCAGTAGGCAAAATTAGGGAAGGAAACGATGGCTTCGCTGCCGACACGCGCAACTTCGCGCAGGATGCCTTCGACATCCTTGACCATCTGCAACGCCGACAGGCACAACACCACGTCAAAGGAATTGTCGGCAAAAATCGCCAAGCCTGCGCCCATGTCCTGCTGCACCACGGACACGCCCCGACCGACGCACAGGGGAATCTTGGCATCGTCGATTTCGATGCCGTAGCCAAAGCAATGCTTGTCGGTTTGCAGGTAATCCAGCATGACACCATCGCCACAGCCCAGATCCAGCACTTGTGATCCGACTGGCACCCAGTGGGCAATGAAGGCCAGATCAGCGCGCAGGCGGGAGAGTTCAGAAAAATTCATGGCAACTGCTCCTCGGGGGCGGCTTCACTTTTCTCCGGTTCGGGCTCAGCGTTCCGGGCATGGCCGGCGCTGGCCTCGAGATCACGCCAGACGCGCTCGTAATAGGCCCGTACCGTGGCGATGTAGCGTGGGTCTTCCAACAAAAAGGCGTCATGGCCATGAGGCGCCTCGATTTCAGCATACGACACCCGGCGCTGGTTGTTGACCAGGGCTTGCACAATCTCGCGGCTGCGCGCGGACGGAAAGCGCCAGTCGGTGGTGAACGACACCACTAGGAATTGGGCCCGCGTCAGGGCTAGGGCGGCGCTCAGATCGTCATTGTAAGCGTGCGCCGGATCGAAGTAGTCTAGCGCCCGCGTGATCAACAAGTAGGTGTTGGCATCGAAATACTCGGAAAACTTGTTGCCCTGGTAGCGCAGGTAGGACTCGATCTCGAACTCGACGCCGAAGCCGAACTGGTAATTTCCGGAGCGCAGATCACGCCCGAATTTCTCGGCCATGTCGCTATCGGACTGATAGGTGATATGGCCGATCATGCGCGCCACGCGTAAGCCCTGGCGCGGAATGACGCCGTAGCTGTAGTAATTGCCTCCATGGAAATCCGGGTCCGCCAGGATGGCTTGGCGGGCGACGTCGTTGAAGGCAATGTTTTGCGCGCTCAGCTTGGGGGTGGATGCAATCACGACGCAATGGCGCAGGCGCTCGGGATACAGCAGGCTCCAGGACAGGGCCTGCATGCCACCCAGAGAGCCGCCCATGATCGCAGCAAATTGCTGAATACCCAAAGCGTCGGCCAGGCGCGCCTGCGAATGGACCCAGTCTTCCACCGTCAAGATCGGAAACGTAGCACCATATGGCTTGCCAGTGGTTGGGTTGCGGTGCATCGGCCCGGTGGAACCAAAGCAGGAACCGAGATTGTTGACGCCAATGACAAAAAAGCGGTCGGTGTCCAGCGGCTTGCTCGGACCTACCATGCTGTCCCACCAGCCAACGCCCTCCTTGCCCTCCTGGTCGGCATGGATGCCGGCAACGTGGTGCGAGGCATTCAAGGCATGGCAGACCAGCACTGCGTTGGAACGCTCGGCATTGAGCGTGCCATAGGTTTCATAGACGAGCGTGTAGTCTGACAGCATGCCCCCACCCTGCAGCGGCAGCGGCGTGGCAAAGTTCATGGACTGGGGCGTGACGATTCCAATAGATTTCATGATGTTCCGAACAAGCGGCGCTAGAGCGCGGCTGCTAGAGGGAGCCTGGACAAGGGTCCTAAGCGTGGGGTCGGTCGATGGCAAGGCCTGTCGTAACCAGCCTGTCAACATGGCAACAAAAAAGCCCGAGAGCGTCAGCTGTCGGGCCAGGTAAAAAGCGGATTGAACATCACGCTTTAGCCGTATTTATCAAGCGCCCGCAAGCTGATTTCAAATCGGCGCAATGCGTATAAGAATATCGAAGTCGTTGCAGACAGTCAAACCAAGCAATCAAGCGCTCGAACGATTGCCGCGTGAAGCTTGGTGCTACAACTTCTGTAAATGCTCCAGGGCAGTGGCGATTTGCTCTGGCTCAGTGCTGCGCAACAGCTTTCTGGTGTGGCGCGTCAGCAATCCCAGGTCACTATGCAGGACTTCCTGCTTGACTGCCGGCACCTGCACCGGGTGCATGGAAAACTCGCGCAAGCCCAGTCCCAGCAACAAGCGCGTCCACTGTACTTCGCCCGCCATCTCGCCACAGACCGAGACAGGTAATCCGGCCCGGGCGCCAGCGGCGATGGTATGCGACAGCAAATACAGGATCGCCGGATGCAGCGGATCATACAGGTGAGCGACCTCATGGTCGACCCGGTCGATCGCCAGGGCGTACTGGATCAAGTCATTGGTACCGATCGACAGAAAATCCAGCCGACTAGTAAACAGCGGCAGCGCCAGCGCTGCCGCCGGGATCTCGATCATGGCGCCAATCGGCATGGCCGGGTCGAAGGCCTGGCCAGCCACACGCAACTGTTCCTTAGCCTGGTTCACCAGTTGCAGGGTCTGATTGATTTCAAAGGCATGCGCCAGCATCGGAATCAGTAGCTTGACCGGGCCGTGGGCCGACGCCCGCAAAATCGCCCGTAACTGCGCCAGAAACAGTAGCGGCTCGGACAGGCAATAGCGAATCGCGCGCAAGCCCAGCGCTGGGTTCAGGGCTGTCTCTTCGTCCACATCTAGCGGCTTGTCGGCGCCCAAGTCCAGGCTGCGGATGGTCACTGGGCGGCCCTTCATCGCCACTACCGTCTGGCGGTAGGCAGTGTACTGCTCTTCTTCTGTGGGCAGGTTGCCAGCGCGGCCCATGAACAGGAATTCGGTACGAAACAGACCCACGCCCACAGCCCCAGCTTCCACGGCCAAGGCGCAATCCTCAGGGAACTCAATATTGGCCAACAAGCTAATGGCGGTGCCGTCACGAGTCACGGCCGGGGTTTTTTTGAGCCGATTGAGCTTTTTGCGTTGACGCTGCAGTTCTACCTTGCGTTTGCGATACTGCTCAAGGATATGAGGCGAGGGATCCACCACTACCACGCCGGCATTGCCATCGACGATCACCCAGTCGTCATGGTTGATCACTGTCGAGGCATTGGGCATACCAACCACCGCCGGAATGCCCAGACTGCGGGCGACGATGGCAGTGTGTGAAGTCTGTCCGCCCAGATCAGTGATGAAGCCGCCAAAGGCATGGTCGCGAAACTGCAGCATGTCTGCCGGCGAGATGTCGTGGGCCACGACGATCATATTGGCCGCGGCGGCACCAATTTCTTTGATGCGCGCCAGCGGCGTGGCGTTGCCGGTCAGGACCTTTAGGATGCGCTCACCGACTTGCTGGATGTCGTTCTTGCGCTCGCGCAGGTAGGGGTCTTCGATTTCCTCGAACTGGGACGCCAGTTCCTCGACCTGGGTCGCCAGCGCCCATTCGGCGTTGTAATGGCGGCTACGGATGATGGTTTGCGACACGTCCACCAGCAGCGGGTCCGACAGGATCAAAATGTGCACGTCCAGAAAAGCACCCAGCTCGGTCGGCGCGTCGGCCGGCAGTTCTTCTCGGATCAGATGCAGTTCGCGTTCCACCAGGGCGATGGCCTGCTGCAAGCGCGCCACCTCGGCTTCGAGCTGCTCATCGCTGACCAAGTAGTGCTTGACGTCAAGAGCGGCCGGCGCCAGGAGATGGGCGCGGCCGATGGCGATCCCGCGTGAAACCGAAATGCCATGCAGGCTGAAACTGGCCATGATTGCCTTAGTTGCAAAAACAGGAGGGAAAAAATCTCATTCGGTTTCGTCAAAGCGGTTGGCAATCAACGCCACCAGCGCCGCCAGGCAAGCTATTTCATCCGGGCCATCGGCTTCCAGGGTGATGGTGCTGCCCTTGCCCGCCGCCAGCATCATCACGCCCATGATGGATTTGGCATTTACCCGACGCTGATTGCGGCTCATCCAGACATCGCTTTGATAGCACGCAGCCAGCTGCGTGAACTTGGCCGAGGCCCGTGCATGCAGGCCCAGTTTGTTGATGATTTCGACATCTTGCTGAATCATGGCGGCAAGTAAAAGAAAGGTTGGGTCGGAAAGGCTCAGTCGGGCAGCAAGGGAGCCAGTTGATCCAGGCGACAGACGCCATGCTGGCCCCCGGCCAAGGCTTTATCGAGCACCACATCCAGGGGCTGCTCCCGGTAGTTCAGGGCGCGCAGCAGCATCGGCAAGCTGATGCCGGCAATCACCTGCACTTTGCCCGGACTGCCCAGGCCCATGCTGCAGTTAGAGGGTGTGCCGCCGATAATGTCGGTCATCACCAGCACGCCGCTACCATCATCCAGATCGAGCAGCTTGGCCTGGGCCAAGGCACAGACTTCCACCGGATCTTGATCCGGCATAACGTCGAGCGCTTCCAGCTTGGACAGGGGCGCTTGAAACACATGCTGGGCCGCCGCGATGAAGGCAGCACCCAAAGGCGCATGGGTCAACAGCAGAATGCCTACCATGGCAAGGTCTCCTAGTTACTGGGTTGCTTGACAGAGCAAGGTGGCACTCAATCAAAACGATAAGCATACATGGGGGCGTTACGCCGACTCCACTGCACGTTCCAGGGCGTCGATAAACAGGGCCGCCACTGGGCAACCGGTCTGCAGCATGATTTCCTGAAAACAGGTCGGGCTGGTGACGTTGACTTCGGTCAGATTGTCGCCAATCACATCCAGTCCCACCAACAGCAAGCCGCGCGCCCACAATTGCGGGCCCAGCGCTTCGGCAATGGTGCGGTCGTGGGCAGAAATCGGCTGGGCCACGCCGCGCCCGCCTGCCGCCAGGTTGCCGCGCACTTCTTTGCCTTGCGGAATGCGCGCCAAGCAATGCGGCACCACTTCGCCAGCAATCAACAGCACGCGTTTGTCGCCTTGGGTGATCGCAGGAATGTAGCGCTGGACCATGATGGTGCGCCGGCCGAGATCGGTTAGATTCTCGATGATGGAGCCCAGATTGAGCTCGTCTTCGCGCACGCGGTAAATTCCGGCGCCACCCATGCCGTCCAGGGGCTTGAGAATGATGTCCTGGTGTTCGGCATGAAAAGCGCGAATACGCGCCTCTTCCCGCGTGACTAGCGTCGGCGCGATGAATTGCGGAAAGCGCGCGATCGACAGTTTCTCATTGAAGCTGCGGATGGCTTCAGGCCGGTTGAAAATCCGTGCGCCCTGTTCCTGCGCCAATTCCAGCAGATAAGTGGCGTAGACGTACTCCATGTCGAAGGGCGGATCGGTGCGCTCTAGCACCGCATCGAACTCAGCCAGCGAGCATATCCGCGCCGGCTCGGCATGGAACCAGTCCTCGGCGTCACCGGTCAGGGTAATGCGCGTGACCCGGGCACGGATTTCACCGCCTTCCAGCGCCAGGTCGCCATGGCTAAAGACGTACAACGCATGGCTGCGCCGGTCGGCTTCAACCATCATGGCGTAGGTCGTGTCTTTGGCTAGATTGAAGCCGGTCAGCGGATCACAGCAAAAGGCAATCTGCATCAGTAGACCTCCGGATTGGGGTCAGTTTTTTCAAGCTCGAGCGAAGCCGCCAACAGCGCCAAGCGCGCCACTACACCATACATGTAGAAACGGTTGGGTGCGGCAGTCCCAGGCTTGGCCAGCAAGTCGGGCAAAGCATGTTGCTGGGCGAAGGCCAAGGGCACAAAATGTGCCCCCGGTGCGTTCAGGTTTTCATCGATGCCACGGTCGGCATGCACCCGATAGAAGCCGCCCACCACGTAGCGGTCAATCATGTAGACCACGGGCTCGGCCACGGCATCATTGATGTGCTCGAAGGAATGTACGCCTTCCTGCAGGATAACGTCAGTCACTGCCAAGCCTTCTTTGACCACCGCCATCTTGTTGCGCTGCTTGCGGTTCAAGCCTTTGATTTCTGAGGCATCGCGCACGGTCATGATGCCCATGCCATAGGTGCCGGCATCGGCCTTGACCACGACAAAGGGCGTTTCCTTGATGCCGTACTCTTTGTATTTCTTACGGATCTTGGCCAGCAGGCTGTCCACGGTCGAAGCCAGACATTCTTCGCCAGTACGCTCTTGAAAATTAACTCCCTCGCACTTGGCAAAGTAGGGATTGAGCATCCAGGGGTCAACGTCGATCAGCTTGGCAAAGCGCTTGACGACTTCGTCGTAGGCGGCAAAGTGGTTGGTCTTGTGGCGCACGGCCCAGCCGGCGTGCAAGGGCGGCAACACGTATTGCTCGTGCAGGTTTTCCAGGATTGGCGGAATACCGGACGAGAGATCGTTGTTCAGCAGGATCGAGCAGGGATCGAAATTCTTCACACCCAAACGGCGACCATTGCTGATGCGCTCCAGCGGCTCCAGCGTCAGCGTGGTGCCGTCGGGCAGCTCGATGATCTGCGGCTCGGTCAACTCCATATCGAGCGAGCCCAGACGCACATTCAAGCCGGTCTGACGAAAGATCTGCATCAGTCGCGCCACATTTTGCAAATAAAAAATGTTGCGCGTGTGGCGCTCAGGGATTAGCAGCAGGTCCTTGGCATCAGGGCAGTATTTTTCAATCGCTGCCATGGCGGCTTGCACAGCCAGTGGCAGCATTTCCGTGGAGAGGTTGTTAAAACCACCGGGAAACAGATTGGTATCGACCGGCGCCAGCTTGAAGCCGGCATTGCGCAGGTCGACCGAGCAGTAAAAGGGTGGCGTGTGTTCTTGCCATTCCAGTCGGAACCAGCGCTCGATCGCTGGCGTCGCCTCCAGGATTTTCTTTTCGAGGTCAAGCAAGGGGCCCTTGAGGGCCGTAACGAGATGCGGAACCATATCAACTTTCTTTGCGGGCGGCGCCAGGAACGTAGGCAGATTCTAACGGATTCCGCACTGTCCTCAGGGATTTTCCCTGGCGCACACGAGGTGTAGGGGGCGGCACCGCGTCAGTGATGACGACGGTCGTGCCGCTTGATCAAACGATATCGGGACACAAGCCAATTTTTAAAGACACTGCGCTCAGGGTGTCAGCAAGCAAACCCGGTTCAATACCGACCAGGCCCGGTTCAGTGTTCAGGCAAGCAAGTGCCGGACCTGACTGCTCACAGTGGAGCTTGTTACAAGGAGCGATAGGCCGATTCACCATGGCTGTAGATATCCAGGCCTTCGCGTTCCTCCTGTTCCGTCACGCGCAGGCCAATCAACATATCGATCAGTTTGAAGGCGGCAAACGCCACCACGCCCGACCAGATGGTCGTGATCAGTAGCGCATTGAACTGGATGACGAGCTGATCGGATACCACATAACCAACCCCGCCAGCCCCGCCAAAACGGGGTGCCGCCAGCACACCCGTCATCAGCACGCCAATGATGCCGGGTACACCATGCAGGGCAAACACATCGTAGGCATCGTCCGCGCCCAGCATGTGCTTCAAGCGGGTCACGGCCCAGAGACCGCCAATGCCGGCCAGCAGACCCAACAGCATAGCGCCCATGGGGCCAATCAGTGGTGCGCCCGCGGTACTGGCCACCAGACCGGCGACGCTGCCTGACACTGCCCCCAACAACGATGCCCTACCCTTGGTCGCGGCTTCACAAGTCATCCAGGCCAAAGCCGCAGCCGCAGCCGTCAGCAAGGTATTCAGGAAAGCGATGCCGGCCACGGCATTCGCGCCCAAAGCGGAGCCAGCGTTGAAGCCTAGCCAACCGACCCACATCAGGGAAGCGCCGGTCATGGTCAGGGTCAGCGAATGGGGCAACATGGCTTCCTTACCATAGCCCAAGCGCTCGCCGACCATATAGGCACCGATCAGGGCGGCTATCGCGGCGTTGACATGCACTGCGACACCACCGCTGAAATCAAAAGTGCCCATTTGCAGCAGCTGACCAATGGGATGCGAACCCATGTGTGCCAACGGCACATAGCTGAAGGTGAACCACAGCACGGTAAAGGCCAGCACGGCGGCAAACTTCATGCGCGCCGCAAAGGCACCGACCATCAGGGCGCAGGCCACAGCAGCAAAGCTGCCTTGAAACAGCATGAACACGTACTCGGGAATACTGCCTACCAGGGACTGCGGGCTCACCCCTTGCAGAAAGGCTTTATCCAGGGTCCCGATGAAGGCATTTCCTCCGGCGAATACCAAGCTGTAGCCATACAGGCACCACAGCAGGATCACCACAGAAAAAACGATGAAGACTTGGGTCAGCATCGACAGCACATTCTTGGCGCGGGCTAGCCCACCATAGAACAATGCCATGCCAGGAATCAGCATCAGCACCACCAGCGCAATGGCGGCCAGCATCCAGGCCGTGTCGCCAGTGTCCAATCCCGGCGGACTGGCCAAGGCTGCCAGCGCAGTGGTCAACGCCGGTTCGGGAACGGTAGCCGCTTGGGCCAGTGCACTGCCCATCACCGAAAACAAGACAATGGTCAGGAGAGCAGCAAGCGTATTTTTCATGTGTTCCTCATGCAGAGTGGCTCCAGACCGCTTTCCTCCAGGGTAAAGCCATCCTGAAAGACGCACATTGGGATCAGGCAAAGTTCCGATTTTAATACTTGTGTCCACTCGCTTTGAGCGACAGTCGCTTTACCGCAGCAGTTTTTTCGGCTTTTGCAGTCAAGATACCGTCCCGTGAGTGCAGGCAAAAGCCTTTTTCTCCTTGGCTCCCCCCTTTTTCCAGCATTTTGGCGCAGAATCAGTCTTATAAAGATGATATCTCCGGAGGATGTAATGGAAAAACGTAATTTCTTCAATGACATGCAGGCCAAAATCAACCAGGTGCTGGAAAACTCACCTGCCAAGGATCTGGAAAAAAACGTGAAGTCGGCGCTCACTCAGGGATTTTCCAAGCTGGATTTGGTGACCCGCGAGGAATTCGATGTCCAGACCCAAGTGCTGGCGCGCACCCGCGCCCGGCTGGAAGCGCTCGAAACTCGCGTGGACGAGCTGGAAGCGCGGGCACAGACAAGCTTGCCCCAGTAAGCCGGAGCACCGCGCATGAGCTTGGCTGTCCTGCGTAGCCGCGCCCTGACCGGGATGCATGCACCCAAGGTCACGGTGGAAGTGCACTTGGCCAATGGCTTGCCAGCGTTTACTATCGTCGGCCTGGCCGAAGCCGAGGTCAAGGAGTCGCGTGAACGGGTACGGGCGGCGCTGCAAAACGTCGGCTTCGACTTTCCTGCTCGGCGTATTACCGTCAACCTGGCTCCGGCCGACCTCCCCAAGGAGTCGGGGCGCTTCGATCTGGCGATTGCGCTGGGCATTCTGGCGGCTTCGGGCCAGATGCCAGCCGAGGCGCTGGCCGAGTATGAATTTGCGGGTGAGCTCTCGCTCTCGGGCGAACTGCGTCCGATTCGGGGCGCGCTGGCCATGAGCTTTGCCATGCAGCGCGAAAGCGAGACCGAACAGGTTCCGCCACGCTGCTTCATCCTGCCCCGCGCCAATGCCGATGAAGCCGCGCTGGTGCAGGACGCTCGCATCTATCCGGCCGACACCTTGTTGCAGGTCGTGGCCCACTTTACTGCCACAG
>JBBSSV010000004.1:0-20352 GCA_038241705.1 Burkholderiales bacterium
GTTCTGCAGATCGTTCATCCAGCCCACGATCGGGTGATGGTAGGGATGAGCCATGAAAGCGGTAGCGTAGAGAACTTCGTAAAGCTTGGCCAAAGGCTGGTCTTCCGTGCGCCAGCGCCGCTCTTCCATCACGACTTTGATCTCGCGTCCGAACTCATCTTCATCGAACACCAGATTGGCCATGCGGCCCGATTCCAGTGCCATGACCTCTTCCAGACGGCTTTTTTCAATCTGCTGATAGTAGGCAGTGTAATCCTTACTGGTGAACGCATTTTCGCGTCCACCGAGCGCAGCCACGCGGGCACTAAATTCACCAGGCTTGAGCTTGTCCGTGCCCTTGAACATCATGTGCTCCAAGGCATGGGCCACGCCCGTTGTGCCATTGTGTTCGTCCATGGAGCCCACGCGATACCACACCATGTGAGCCACGGTCGGCGCTCTATGGTCTTCCTGGACGATGACCTTCATCCCGTTTTCCAACTGGAATTCGGTCGCAGGAGCAGCGACTACAAGTAGAGGGAGAGTGGTGATTAGCAACCCCGCCAGGCGCGTTCGGATCCGGGATTTCATAGACGTATGCTCTGTTAGAATGTGCTTGATTGTATCTGCTTGTCCGCCGCTTCATGCTGGCGCCTTCTGACTGCACTGCTGACCCCATTCCCGATGTTTAGTTTCTTTAGAAAAAAATTCAAAAAAGCTCCCGAAGAGCAAGCACCTTTGCCGGAAGAGGTCAGCGCGCCTGAGGAGCTTGTCTTTGATCAGGAAGAGCGAATTGCGGAAGAGACTCGGGTAGCAACAGTAGAAGCTCAAGCAGCGGCAGAGGCCCAAGCAGCGGCAGAAGCCCAAGCAGCGGCAGAGGCTCAAGCAGCGGCAGAGGCTCAAGCAGCGGCAGAGGCTCAAGCAGCGGCAGAAGCTCAAGCAGCGGCAGAAGCTCAAGCAGCGGCAGAAGCTCAAGCAGCGGCAGAAGCTCAACCTTCCGAGCCTGCTCCCGGTGGTGGCTCCTTCAGCTTTTTCACCAAGCGTTTCCGCAAGTCGTCGAAGGAGGCAGCGCCTGCCATTGCGCCTGAGGCATCGTCGCCGATCGAAGATGTGCCTGCCCTGCCAGAAGCCACTTCCTCTCCACCGCAGCCAGAACCAGAGCAGCAAGAGCTTGTACCGCCGCAGCCTCAGCCCGTACCGCCTCCACCTCCTGCCGCAGACTTAGTTCTGACGCCAATTCCAGAGCCGGAAGCCAGCAGTGCCGAAGAGGATGACGACGAGAGCGGCGAGGAAATGGAGATCGTTCCGGTGGTTACATCGCCAGAGATACGCCGTTCGTGGATGACGCGGCTCAAGACCAGCCTGTCTAAAACCTCTTCCGGCCTGACTTCGCTCTTTATCGGCGCCAAGATTGATGAGGATCTCTACGAAGAACTCGAGTCGGCTCTGCTCATGGCCGACGCCGGCATGGAAGCCACCCAGTTTCTGCTCGATGGCCTCAAAAGAAAAGTTCGTGAGCAGCGCCTGACCGATGCATTTCAGGTCAGGACAGCCTTGCGTACCCTGCTAATCGAACTGCTCACGCCCCTGGAAAAACCCATGGTGCTGGGCCGCTCCCAGCCCACCGTGATGATGATTGCCGGCGTCAATGGAGCAGGCAAGACCACGACCATTGGCAAACTGGCCAAGCATCTGCAGGCCCACGACCAGTCCGTGCTGCTGGCGGCGGGCGACACCTTCCGCGCTGCGGCGCGCGAGCAATTGCTGATCTGGGGCCAACGCAACAATATCAACGTGATTGCCCAGGAATCGGGCGATCCCGCGGCCGTTGCGTTTGACGCCGTGCAGGCCGCTCGGGCGCGCGGGATTGACGTAGTCATGGTCGATACCGCCGGACGCCTGCCCACTCAGTTGCACTTGATGGATGAGCTAAAAAAAATCAAGCGCGTGGTCGCTAAGGCCATGCCGGAAGCGCCGCATGAAATCCTGCTGGTTATCGATGGCAATACCGGCCAGAACGCCTTGGCCCAGGTCAAAGCTTTCGATGATGCGCTTGGCCTGACCGGCTTAGTCGTGACCAAGCTCGACGGCACCGCCAAGGGCGGGGTACTCGCAGCCATTGTCAAGGCTCGTGGCATTCCCGTATATTTCATTGGTGTCGGCGAAAAAATCGAAGATCTGCAACCTTTCAGTGCCCTGGCCTTTGTCGATGCCCTCCTTAACGAGCCCTGAGCGCCACCTTCTGCCCGATGTCCTCCATGCCCCTACTTTCGTCCTACTGTCTTGCCCATGATTGAATTTCATCAGGTTTCCAAGCAGTTTTCTGGCAACAGCAGCGCCCTGTCCGAAATCAGCTTTTCCGTCTCTGCCGGCGAATTGGTGTTTCTGGCAGGGCGCTCGGGCGCCGGTAAATCCACGCTGCTGAAGATGATTGCCGCCATCGAACGTCCTACCAGCGGCGCTATCTATGTCAATGGTCAGGACATCAGCCGCCTGAAACCCGCTGCCCTTCCTTATCTACGTCGCCGAATGGGTCTGATCTTCCAGCAGCAGCAGCTTCTGCCCGAGCGCACGGTGCTGTCGAACGTGATGATGCCTCTGACCGTCACAGGCAGTGCCACCGCCGATGCCGCGCGGCGGGCACGGGCAGCGTTGGAGTGGGTCGGGCTTTTGCACCGCGCCAGTTCCCTGCCGCCGGCCCTGTCGGGTGGTGAGCAGCAGCGGATATCAATTGCTCGGGCCATCGTGCACCGGCCCCAGATCATCCTAGCGGATGAGCCCACCGCCAACCTGGACCGTGAGAGCGCCGACCGGGTACTGGCGGCACTCAAGTCCTTTCATAGCGTCGGCGTGACCTGCATTATTTCGACCCACGACGACACCTTCCTCGAGCACGCCAAGCGTGCCATCTATCTTGATAACGGCCGGGTGATTCGCGACGATCATCTGGCGGAAGCCCCTCTCTCCGCATGAAATCCTGGCTGCGACAACACCGTTTTGCCCTACTCGACGCACTCGAACGCTTGCGCCGCCAGCCCGGTAGCTTTCTGTTCAACGTGGTCACGATTGCCATTGCTCTGTCGTTGCCTCTCGCCGGGCTGACCATCCTCGACAGCATCCGTACCGGATCGCAAGAACTGGCGGTCGATCCCGAAATGAGTCTATTTCTGCTGCCCGATACCCCGCGAGAGCGCGCCGTGGCGCTAGAAGACAAGATTCGCAACCTACTAGACAAGGAAAATGCCAACGCCCGGCTCAGCTTTGTGACCAAGGAAAGCGCCTTCAAACTGCTAAATGAACGCGGCGGCGCATCGTTAGCGTTGACCACACTGGGCAGCAACCCCCTGCCGGATGCCTACGTGATCCAATTGGCGGGCGGCGACCAGGCAGTGAATGCCGCCCGTGTCGAAACCTTGGCACAGCAAATGCAGGGGCTGCCCGATGTCGAATTCGTGCAGATCGACTCGGCCTGGATCCAGCGCTTGGCCGCCTTGCTGCAACTGCTGCGTCTAAGCTTGATCGTCGCAGCGTCGGCGCTGGCGCTGGCAGTGATTGCCGTGGCCTTCAACACCATACGCCTGCAGGTAATGAACCTGAAGGATGAAATTGAAGTCTCGCGCTTGTTAGGTGCGACCGATACCTTCGTCTATCGGCCCTTTTATTACAGCGGTGCGCTGCTGGGCCTATGCGCCGGACTGGTGGCATGGGGTACGGTTAGTCTGTCGCTGCGTCCACTGAACGCCGCCATTGCCGACTTTGCCCGGCTATACGCTTCGGAGTTCAAAATCGGCATGCTGCCCTGGGAAGCGTTGGTGGTATTTTTGTCTTTTGCTGCCGTGCTGGGAATGCTGGGCGCGGTCCTGTCAGTGCGTCAACACTTGCCGCAAGTGCGTTGAAATGTCAGATATAAAAACAGAAGATCAGCCATAACTACTAGCATTGCGCAACTTCTTACTACCAACCTAATCTAAAGTTCATCGAGGGTTGAAAGATAGCTGGAAGTTGACATGCAGATTCGGCATCCCACGTTGACTGACAACTCTCATTAGCACTCGCACCTTCAGAGTGCTAAAATAAGTCAACTACGCGGGCCAAATCACATGCCTGCACCGAGCAAGGAGAGTTCATGAATACTGCTGCACCTTCCAATGCATTGGCGCTGCCTGGATCGACTGCCCTGACGCTTGGCTTTACCGGCCATCTGGGCAACATTGATGCCTACATTTCTGCAGTTAACCGTTTGCCCATGCTTAGCAAGGAAGAAGAAATTGACTTGGCAACGCGTCTGCGCGACCATAACGACTTGGCTGCGGCCCAAAGTATGGTGCTGTCGCACCTACGGCTAGTGGTATCGATTGCCCGTGGTTACTTGGGCTATGGCTTGCCACATGCCGACCTGATTCAGGAAGGCAACATTGGCTTGATGAAAGCAGTCAAGCGCTTCGACCCGGATCAGGGCGTGCGCCTGGTGTCCTATGCCATGCACTGGATTCGCGCCGAAATCCACGAGTACATCTTGAAAAACTGGCGTCTAGTCAAGGTCGCCACTACCAAAGCCCAGCGCAAGCTGTTCTTCAACCTGCGCAGTCATAAGCAGGGGCTGGACACCATGACGCCGGATCAGGTGGATGAACTGGCACACACCCTGAAGGTCAAGCCGGAAGAAGTCGTCGAGATGGAAACGCGGATGACGGGGCGGGATATCGCTTTGGAGCCGCCAACCGACGATGACGACGACAAGTTTGCGCCTATTGGCTACCTATCGTCGGACATTACCGAGCCCACCAGAATGCTGGAGGCACGTCAGTACGATCGCCTGCAGTCCGACGGCCTGGAAACAGCCTTGGGTAAGTTGGACGCACGTTCCCGCCGTATTGTCGAAGCCCGCTGGCTGGCCAACGATGATGGCTCCGGCGCCACGCTACACGAGCTAGCTGCTGAGTTTGGCGTCTCGGCCGAGCGCATTCGACAGGTTGAGGCAGTCGCCTTAAAGAAGATGAAAGGCACGCTGGCCAGTTACGTTTAAGTAGTCACTGGCTGCATCGACGAAAAGCGCCCGTAGGTTTCTACGGGCGCTTTTTCATGGGCAGAAACTTTATCAGGGCAGATCTTAAGAACGCACTGCCCCCTGAGGCTGCACACTAGATTGGGCTTGACCGCTTTGTCTTGGGCACGACGACTTAACGTCCGGCCAGTATCAGCTTTAAGTCGTGCACGATCGGCTCTGAGCCTTGTCCATGGCGAATGAACAGGCGCAGATTGCCCTTGGGATCAAATACATAACTGCCCGCAGTATGATCCATGGAATAGGTGCCCGCTTGCTTACCCGGCACCTTCTGGTAAAACACCTTGAAGTCCTTGGCTATCTGCTCAGTTTGCTCAGGCGTGCCGACCAGCCCCAGAAAACGCGCGTCGAACGCCGGAACATACTGCGCCAGCAACTCAGGCGTGTCGCGCTCGGGATCGACGGTGACAAACAGCACCTGCACCCGGTCGGCATCTTTACCCAGTTCCTGCATCACACCTGCCATTTCTGCCATGGTGGTCGGGCAGACGTCGGGGCAATGGGTAAACCCAAAGAACATGACGACAGCCTTGCCTTTGAAATCCTCAAGCGTGCGAACCTGGCCGTTATGGTCAGTCAGGGTAAATCCCTTGGCAAAGTCCAAGCCAGTGAGATCGGTATTTTCAAAAGTAGTGCTGCTCGCAGACAGCTCTTGCTCGCTTTGGCCGCTTCCAGCGCTATCGCAGCCGGTCAACATTAGGACGGAGGCCGCAGCCGCCAGCAACAAAGAAGACAACACACGCATGGATTTATATTTTCCAGTAATGATCGACCAGCAGGGCCGCAAACAGTAGTGACAGATAAACGATCGAGTACGCAAACGTCTTGCGTGCCAGTTGGTCGGTGTAATGACGATAGATGCGCCAGGCATACCACAGGAACACTGCCCCGAGAATGGCCGCGCTGACCAGATAGATAAGGCCGCTCATGCGCACGATAAAGGGCAGCATGGTGGTCGCCACCAGTGCAATAGTGTACAGCCAGATATGAAACCGGGTCAGTTCCGGGCCATGGGTCACGGGCAACATGGGCAGGCCGGACTTGGCGTAGTCGTCACACCGGTACAAGGCAAGCGCCCAAAAATGCGGTGGCGTCCAGACGAAGATGATCAGCACTAGGATCCAGGCCTGCATGGGCACATCGTTGGCAATGGCGGCCCAGCCCAGGGCCGGCGGCATGGCACCCGCCAGGCCGCCGATGACGATGTTCTGGGGCGTGGCCGGTTTCAGGATCATGGTGTAGATCACCGCGTAGCCAAGGAAGGTCGCCAGGGTCAGCCACATGGTTAGGGGGTTAACCAGGAAGTAGAGAATGCCCATACCGAGTGCACCCAGCGTGGCGGAAAAAACCGCCGTCTGAGTCACCGAAATATCGCCCATGGCCATGGGCCGGCGAGCAGTGCGGGCCATGCGCGCATCGACTTCCCGCTCCACCAAGCAGTTGACGGCAAAGGCCGCACTGGCCAGCAGCCAGATGCCGGCGGTGGCCGCCATCACCACCCGCCAGTCAGGCAGCGTCGGCGACGCCAGAAACATCCCGATCACGGCACAAAATACCGCCAGTTGCGTGACGCGCGGCTTAGTCAGGGAAAAATACTGGGCGACCCGGCTGGGCTGCAGTGTCAGTGTCGTCATGCGTAGGACCTCACGATGGTTGACCGGGAATCGGAATCGGAATCGGCTTGGCCCAGCAGCGCCGCCCGCCTGGCCTTATAGTTGAACATCACCAATAGCAGCGCCATCAAGGCTGCGCCTCCATTGTGCATGACAGCCAGCGCAAGTGGCCATTTTAGGAAAATCGACGATATCCCTGTCAGCAACTGCAGCCCTAGGATGACCAGCAGCCAGCGCGCGGTCTTCTGCAATCCCGGCACCCGCCAAGCTTGCAGACACAGCCATCCTAGCGCCAAAGTCACGACCACGGCAAACAGACGGTGCGTCCAGTGGATGGCGGTAAGCGCGGCAAAGGGCAGATACTCGCCGCCAGCCGTCCTGCCCAGTTCGCGCCATAGGGTAAAGCCGTGCTCGAAATCCATAGGCGGCACCCACTGGTTATGGCACAAGGGAAAGTCCTCGCAAGCCAGGGTGGCGTAGTTGGTGCTGACCCAACCGCCCAGTGCGATCTGGATGAACAGCAGAACTAGGATCACGATGGCTGGCCAGCGCAGAATCGCTGCAGCCGGTGTCAGTTGCGAGTGCGCTTGCTGGGAAGCGGCCTGCCAGGTCAACAACCCCAGCAGTCCCATGCCCAACAGAAGATGAATGGTGACGATGATGGGCTGTAGCTTCATAGTCACCGTCCAAGCACCGAAAGCACCCTGCACGCAGACAAAGGCCAGTAAGACTGTGGGCAGCCAAGGAGAAAAACGGGCATCGTTGCGACCCGACTTCAGCCATCCTCGCCAAGCCAAGACCATGCCCGCAATCAGCAGCACTCCCACACTCATTGCCAAGTAGCGATGGGTCATCTCGATCCAGGCCTTTACCACAGTCACTGGCCCAGTGGGCATGGCTGCTTCGGCGGCACTGATTTCCGCATGCGCGGAAAAGGGGTTGGCGTGGCCGTAACATCCTGGCCAATCCGGGCAACCCAAACCGGAATCGGTCAGGCGCGTGAAAGCGCCGAACATGATCAGGTCAAACGTCAGGAACAGCGTAACCCAAGCCAGCTTGCGATACTTGTCCTGGTTCTTAGAAGCCCAAACCAGGCTCAGTGGCAGCAATGCCACCAACAGTCCCATCGCGCCCAGTTGTATCCACATGCTGCCTCTCCCAAGGATTGTCACTGGATGTGCCTGCTTGCAAGAACTAACCTATGCTCGATGCCCGCAGCAACCGTGACAGATCCTTTTTGATTTTGTTAGGATCGGCATTGAGCGGATAGCGCATCATGAGATTGCTCAAGGGATCAATCAGATAGAAATGATCCGCTATGGAACCACCGGGCTCAGGCGGCAACCATTTGCTCAAGCGCTGCGGATCGACACGTAGTACGCGTGTACCCTCATATTCGCGCAGGATGATGGTTTCGATGGGTGCGTTATCGGTTACCAGCCAGACCCGCTCGACCCGGTCACGCTCCTTGCCCTGGGTCAGGCGCAGTTGGCGCATTTCGTATAGGCGTTGCTTGCAAGCCTTATCGCAGTCGCTGCTATCAACGTAGAGCATGACCCATTTACCACTAAAATCACGCAGCTCCTGAGGCTCCCCGTTCAAATTAATGCTGCCCAATGGAGGCATGGGAAACTGGCGCGGATCAATCAAGGTGCCGTAATTGGTACGGGCCTGAGGCTTCACAACGTAATACATGAAATAGGAAGCAATCAGAGGCGCGGCGCAGACGGCAATCACCGCAAACAGTTTCCATCGACCTGCATGCTGCTTATTTTTTTCCATGTCGAAATCCGCTGACTACAAAAAAGAAAAAGGCCGTGGCCGCCAGCCCGAACCATTGGAAGGCATAGCCGTAATGAGTGTCGATACCCGCAGACGGCGGCGGCCAGTCGCGCACCAGACCGTCGTCCAGACTGCTGGTTTGCTCCACGATGAAAGGCGCGACTGCCAGGCCGCTGGCAACCGCTACGTCGGCCAGTTCCAGGTTCTGGACAACGGCACCCGGTGTGGGCGCGGCGGGCTGACCCAGTTGCAGCAGGCGTCCAGCATGCACTCTGATAATGCCTTCGATCTCCACCGACCCTGTCGGCGTGTCGTAAGAAGCGATATGCAAACGATCAGTCGGATCGCGCGGCAACCAGCCACGCGCCACCAGTACCACCTTTTTGCTGTGCGCCAACTGCAGCGGCATCAACACATGAAATCCGGCTTGTCCCTTGTACGGACGATTGTTGAGATACAGCGGCCAAGAAAGGATAAATTCACCACTAACGCTGATACGCCGAAACTCCAGTTCGTCGGGCGTGCCCTGCAGGGCTGAAAGTGGCTGGGGTGCCGCTCGGCTGGCAGCCACTTGGCGACGTTCCAGTGCTTCTTTATCGTGAGCACGCTGCAGCTGCCACTGCCCGAGTGCAATGCCAATCGCCACTACACACAGCGTGGCCAAAAACGGCACCCAACGCATGCGGAAAGCAGGTATTACCATCTCATCCTTTCCGTCTCCATCCTTGCGGTGCTATCTTTGCAGAACTGGCGCACAGGAACCCACTCATGAAAATCATCATTGCCATTGCATTCATTCTTATTTTGGCCAGCCTGACCTCGGCGCTGGTTATGCTGATGCGAGACAAGGGCAAAAGCGACCGCACCTTCAAGGCGCTAGCCTTGCGCGTAGGTTTTTCGATCACTTTGTTCCTGCTGATCCTGTTGGCTCATTACTTCGGCTTGATTGAACCGACCGGCCTGCGTTAAGGGCGACGTCTGCTTGCCCATTCCAACAGCATTACGCCTGACGCTTTTCCCCTGCAACATCCAAAAAGCCGCACCACGGTGCGGCTTTTTCTGGCACTCATGCTAACTGTGCTACAGCCAGTAGACCACCACGTACAAGCCCAGCCAGACCACGTCCACAAAATGCCAATACCAGGCCGCACCTTCAAAGGCAAAGTGATTGTCTGGTGTAAAGTGGCCTTTGAGCACCCGGTACAACACCACCGCCAACATGATGGCGCCAATGGTTACGTGAAAGCCATGAAAGCCGGTCAACATGTAAAACGTCGAGCCGTAAATTCCAGAAGTGAGCTTCAGGTTGAGTTCGCTGTAGGCATGCATGTACTCATAGGTCTGGAGACCCATGAAGAGTGCGCCTAGGAGCACGGTCAGAAATAGCCAAAAGGCGGTGGGACCGCGTCGCCCAGCGCGCAGGGCATGATGGGAAATGGTCAGCGTCACTCCTGAGATCAACAGCAATGCAGTGTTAATCGTGGGCAGCCAGAATGGCCCCATTGTGGCAAAATCCGGCACAATGCCTGCTGGCCCGGTATTGCCCCAATGCGCAGCGAAATCCGGCCACAGGATCTTATGGTCCAAATCTGCCAGCCACGGCATACTAATGCTGCGCGCATAAAACAGCGCGCCGAAAAATCCGGCAAAAAACATGACTTCCGAAAAAATGAACCAACTCATACCCCAGCGATAAGAGGCATCGATACGTTGGCTGTACAGACCGCTTTCAGATTCGGCAATCGATTGTCCGAACCATTTGTACAGCACTATCAGGAAGGCAATGATGCCGCCGATATTGAGGTACTGTCCCCACGCCATGCCATTGACCCAACCGGTGGCGCCCACCATAGTCACCAGCAGAGAGGCACCGGCCAAAATCGGCCATTGTGAGGGACCGGGAACAAAATAATACGGCGCTTGCGTTTGTTTTGTATTCATCCTCGCCTCTACTGGTCAACTTCGTTTAGGACGCTGCTATGTTTTTGGGCAAAAGGCCCGATAATGCTTTCCGGCCGCCGCGGGCATGCAGGCCTTTGCCAAAACCGAGCCCATAACGACATGCCTACACTCACTCTAACTGGCTTTCTTATCAACATTGCCAATTTCAAAAAAAGTGTATGACAAGGTGATGGTCTGCACATTTTTTGGCAATTTTGGATCGATATAGAACACTACTGGCATCTGTTTAGCTTCATTCGGCCCCAAGGTCTGCTGCTGGAAGCAGAAGCACTCCATCTTCTTGAAGTGCGAGCCGGCCTGCTGCGGCGCATAGCTAGGAATGGCTTGGGCATCCACGCTACGAGACTGGGTGTTGACCACCTCGTAGACTACCTGTGTCATTTCTCCGGGGTGCACAGTTACCGAACGCTTGGTCGGGCGAAAGCGCCAGGGTCCATGCACGTTAGCATCGAATTCGATGGTCACCAGTCGGCTCTTGTCGACCTGAGTGTTTTTTAGCTCGGCGGCATTTGCTTCCTTGGTGACGACGTTGATGCCGGTGACTTCGCACAGCTTTTTATATACCGGAATCAAGGCATAGCCAAAGCCAAACATCAGCACCGTCACCAATAGTAGCCGGCTAACCATGGTGCCACTGGACGTTTTCCTGTCGGGGTCCTGCTGTGCCATTGCTTCCTTGCTCTCCTTCAACTCATCCAGAAGCGACGTATGAAGATCGCAATGAAAAACACCAGCGCCAATCCCCCCACCCAAAATGCGGTCTTGCGGTTATTGGCTCTGTGATCCGGCTTTTTCGATTCTTTCATTCTGCCGCCGGGCCTGATTGGGCCCGTTCCTTATTAATATGTTGCATGCACCACTTGTTACCTAGCCTGCTTACTTCACCGTAGGTGGAATTTCAAAAGTATGAAAAGGTGCCGGGCTGGGCACGGTCCATTCCAAGCCTTCTGCACCTTCCCAGGGCTTGGCTGGTGCCGGCGTGCCTTTATGCAACGATGGCAGCACCACTGCAAACAGGAAATACACCTGACTCAGTCCGAAGCCGAAGGCACCGACTGAAGCGACCACGTTCCAATCAGTGAACTGGGCTGGATAGTCAGCGTAGCGGCGCGGCATCCCCGCCAACCCCAAGAAGTGCATGGGAAAAAACGTGATGTTGAAAGTGATGAGCGACGCCCAGAAATGGATTTTGCCGCGGGTTTCGTTGTACATGAAACCGGTCCACTTTGGGCCCCAATAATAGAACCCGGCAAACAGTGCAAACAGTGAGCCTGCTACTAGAACATAATGGAAGTGGGCAACGACGTAGTAGGTGTCATGCACCTGGATGTCGATAGGCGTCACGGCTAGGATAAGGCCGGTAAAACCGCCGATCGTGAAGACGAAGATAAAGCCGATGGCAAACAGCATAGGCGTCTCGAATGTCATCGAGCCACGCCACATCGTGGCAGTCCAGTTGAAGATCTTGACCCCAGTAGGAATGGAAATCAGCATTGTGGCGTACATGAAGAACAACTGTCCCGTCAACGGCATGCCGGTGGTGAACATGTGATGCGCCCAGACGATGAAGGACAGGATCGCAATCGACGCCGTGGCATATACCATGGAAGCATAGCCAAACAGGGGCTTGCGGGCGAAAGCCGGGACGATCTGGGAAACGATGCCGAAGGCCGGCAAGATCATGATGTAGACCTCAGGATGGCCGAAGAACCAGAAAATGTGTTGGTACATCACTGGATCACCGCCGCCAGCGGCATTAAAGAAGGACGTGCCGAAGTGACGGTCGGTCAGCGTCATGGTAATGGCACCAGCCAGCACGGGCATGACCGCGATAAGCAAATAGGCCGTGATCAGCCAGGTCCAGCAGAACATCGGCATCTTCATCAGGCTCATGCCGGGGGCGCGCATGTTCAAGACGGTGACGATAATATTGATCGCACCCATGATGGAAGACGCACCCATGATGTGGATAGCGAAGATTGCCATATCCATGCCCACGCCCATCTGGGACGACAGCGGCGCATACATGGTCCACCCAGTGGCCGTGGCGCCGCCTGGTACGAAGAAGGAAGACAGCAGCAAAATGGCCGCCGGCGGCAGCAGCCAGAAGGAGAAGTTGTTCATCCGCGCAAAGGCCATATCGGAAGCACCAATCTGCAGCGGGATCATCCAGTTGGCGAAGCCGACAAAAGCCGGCATGATCGCCCCGAACACCATGATGATACCGTGCATGGTGGTCAGCTGATTGAAGAACTCGGGCACGAACAACTGTAGACCAGGCTGGAATAGTTCGGCCCGGATCAACAGCGCCAGCACACCACCGAACATCAGCATGCTGAAGGAAAACCACAGGTATAGCGAGCCGATATCCTTGTGGTTGGTTGCCAGCAGCCAGCGCCGCCAGCCATGCGGATGGTCGTGGGTATGCGCGTCGTGAGGATGCTCGGACGATGAATCAGCGACAACAGTAGAGCTCATGACATTCTCCTCATTCTTTTACTTGCGCGCAGCCTGGACTTCAGCAGGTTGAACGATATTTTCAGTGGCTTTGTTCGACCAGCTGTTGCGGGTATAGGTAATGACTGCTGCAATTTCCGTGTCAGACAAGGTCGGCTTGAACGCAGGCATGGCATTTTTGCCGTTGAGTACGAGTTGGATCTGGTCTGCCTTCGAACCATTAACTACGGCGGAGCCATCCAGTGCCGGGAAGGCGGGCGGCACCCCCTTGCCTGTGGCCTGATGACAGACCACACAGTTAGCGGCATAGACTTTTTCGCCTCGCACCGCCAACTCGTCCACCGTCCAGACCTTAGACGGATCGTCCGCCTTCGCGGCCATTTCCTTTTGTTGGGTATCAACCCAACTGCTGTAATCTGCCGCGCTCACCACCTGTACCTCAATCGGCATGAAGGCGTGGTCCTTGCCACACAGTTCGGCACATTGCCCACGATAGGTGCCAATTTTTTCAGCCTTGAACCAGACATCGCGTACGTAACCGGGGATGGCATCCTGCTTGATGCCGAAAGCAGGCATGGCCCAGGCATGAATGACGTCGCTGGCGGTGATCACCACCCTCACTTTCTTGTTGACAGGCACCACGACCGGATTGTCAACCTCTAGCAGGTAGTTATCGTTTTTGACAATGCTGGAGTCAACGATCTGCTCATGTGGGGTAGCCAGATTGGACAAGAAAGAAATACCCTCACCTTCGCCATTAAGGTAGTCGTAGCCCCACTTCCATTGCATACCGGTTGCCTTGATGGTCAGATCAGCGTTGGACGTATCCTTCATGGCCACCAGGGTCTTGGTTGCCGGCAGGGCCATCAAGATGACGATGATGAAAGGCACCACCGTCCAGGCAATTTCCACGGCAGTGCTTTCGTGAAAGCTGGCTGCTTTGTGCCCACGGGACTTGCGATGTTTGATGATGGAGTACAGCATCACTCCGAAGACCGCAATAAATATGACGATGCAGATGCCCATCATCCAAGTATGCAGCTGATAGATCTCAGCGGCGATTGGCGTGACAGGAGGCTGAAGATTGAGCTGGCGCACGGCCGGGCCGCCGGGACTATCGACTGCGGCGCTGGCAGAATGAGCAGCAGACAGGAGGGAGGTGCCAATGAGCAACGCTTGCAGACGCTTCACATGTTTCATGCTTTCCCCAAAAACCGAAATTAAGAATTGCTACCTGCCGCATCTCACCCTAGCGCACGTCTTTGCTTTTTTGCTTCTGCGCGGTTGAGACGAATCAAGTGCCAAGCGTTTCTACTGAAAGTACTGTCCAAGGTTCAGCCCGCTCTGCTGACAAGCTTTGTTACCTGCATGGAAAATACCAATTTTAGATGGCGCTTCCAAAGGAGTTCCATGCCAGCATCCAGCGCAGCGGATCTTGATGGAAGCATTCCACAGGGAGAAAAGCGCCCCAAAGAAGATTGCATATCTGAAAACGCCTTGAGTATAAGCCCGAGAATCCCGCTATATCAAGCAGAAAAACAAACTGAATTGGTCTGGAGCAAAGCACGGAACATTTTCCGAAAGGGAAAAAGCCACTTGCTGTACAGCGGAATTTCCGGTTCAGGAACGCTTGGGCATGCGCTCGAAGCGCATGATGGCTTCCCCACTGGTCGTTTGACGATGTGCGGGGCGAAAAGCATGACCATAGATGATTTCAAACGTCAGCGGCAAGCGACCATCGACTTGAGCGTGCTGGGTCAAGGCTGCGCGTACCGATTCCCAAGCTGATTTGCCCAGCAATCCTTGGCGACGCGTGGACAGGGGATTGCCACCCAGCGCACGCATATCGACCAGCAGCTTGTCCACGTCCGGGTAGGTCACGGTCAAGATTTCCATGTCCATCACAGGCGTGGCAAAACCTGCCTCGACTAACTGGTCGCCAAAGTCGTGCATGTCGACGAAAGGCAACACATGCTTTGCCGCTTCTGCCATGCCAAATGCGGCGCGCACCTCCTTGAAGGTATCTGGCCCAAAGCAGGAAAACATCAGTAAACCTTCGACCTGCAAGACCCTATGCCACTCGGCAAAAACCAGGTCTGGCTGAGGATGCCAGTGCAGCGCCAGGTTGGACCAGACCAGGTCCAGGCTGTTTGCCGGCAAGGGTAGCCGGGCCATGTCGGCACAGGCCAGGCTGGCTTGGGTCATCTGGCTGGCGCGTTTGCTCGCAGGCAGCCATTTGTGCATCACCCGGTTGAATGCCGACAGGGCTGCATCCTGACGCTGGTCTGCTTCAGCCAGCATGCCATAGGCACCGTCCACACCTAGTACGTGAGGCGCGGCATAAAGCTGGCGCAACATGGGCAAGTCGGCGCCCTCGCCGCAGCCGGCATCCAGGATGCGCCGGGGCTCGAGCCTGACCAGCTCCAGGCGTTCGCGCATACGCTGGGAAATTTCACGTCGCAGAAAAGTGGACTCGGCCACATCTTCAGGCTGGGCAAACAGTTGCCGCACACGCGACACGTCGATGGGCGCACTGGCGGAAGAAGCGGAAGGAGAAGCAGCACTCATGGGAAGGCAATCAACAGGTAAAAGGACAGGCGCAGGAATGCGATAATTGCGCCCAGTTTACACCGCTAACGCACTTCGACAGACGGGTCCATATGCTCGCACGCCTTCTTTCTTGCGCCTCTCCGCTTGCCGCTAGCCTAGCTTCTTTACTGCCGTCAGCCTGTGCACTCTGTCAGGCAGATGCGCCCGGTACTCTTTGCCTATCCTGCCAGACACACCACTTTCCTGCTGCCCGTACGGCCTGCTCCTGTTGCGCCCTGCCGTTGCCAGATAGCTTGATAGCAGTTGAGCCAAGATCGCTATGCGGTCATTGCCTGACGCAACCCCCTGCATTCGAGGCCACAATTGCCGCTTCCTTGTATGTGGCACCGACGGACCAGTTGGTACGCAGCCTAAAGTTTGGCGGTCAACTGGCGCTGGCACCACTCATGGCACGCTTGCTCTACCAGGCCATTGCCGTCTTGCCGCCGAGCGTACGCCCGGATCTGCTTTGCGTCGTGCCGCTGGGTCGGGAACGGCTGCAGCAGCGTGGCTTCAACCAAGCACTAGAAATTGCCCGGCCTCTTGCGCGCCAGCTGAAATGTCCGGTGGCGCCCCGCCTGCTGCTGCGCACCCGCGACACCCGACCGCAGGCGCTGCTGTCGCCCGCGCAGCGCCGCCACAACCTACATCAGGTTTTTGCGCTGCAGGAAAAGTTTGTATCAGGCTTAGCGGGGCTGCATGTTGGCGTGGTCGACGACGTCATGACTACCGGTGCCACGCTCGAGGAAACCGCGCGCACCCTCAAGCATGGTGGCGCTGCGCGGGTGACCAATTTTGTGTTTGCGCGCACGCCTTTGCATTGAAGTGCCACAATCTCGCCCTTTCAAAGGAAACTCCTTGTTTCACGTTGTCCTGGTTGAACCAGAAATCCCACCCAACACCGGCAACGTCATTCGCCTATGTGCGAACAGCGGCGCACAGTTGCACCTGATTCAGCCGCTTGGTTTTCCTTTGGACGACGCCAAACTGCGCCGCGCCGGACTGGATTACCATGAATATGCACGCATGCAGGTCCATGCTGACTGGCTCAGTTTTCTCGCCACCGCTCAGCCAAACCCCGAGCGCATGTTTGCCATGACAACGCGTGGCTCGCGATTATTGGGGGACATGGCTTTTGAATCTGGGGATGTTTTCGTCTTCGGCTCAGAAACCCGAGGGCTGGCACCGGAACTACGGGAGAGCTTTGCGCCGCAACAGCGCATCCGGCTGCCCATGCGTCCCGATAACCGCAGCCTGAACCTGTCCAACAGCGTGGCTGTCGTGGTGTATGAAGCCTGGCGCCAACAAGGCTTTGCCGGAGGCGTCTAGCAAATCTCGTCTACTGTCTCGTTGCGCCATCGTCTACTGTCTCGTTGCGCCATCGTATCTAAGCTTGGATGCTGCTAGATATCGAAGGAAAATCGCGCTCGATGCCGTTCCATGCACTCTCGCCTGGGGCGAAAAACCTAAGAAAGAACATAGGAGGTGGTAATGAGCAATAACAATCCAAATTGGCCTAGCAAAACCGGCAACCCTTCAGGGGGCGGCCGCAGTAATAATCTGCCCGCCCCAAAAAATAGCTATAAAACCGACTAGAGGCTAACTCGTCGCCCGCGACATTGATCGGACTAGTGGGCGCGTACCCGCCGCAGTAACTGGGTGGTCGAGCGGTCATAAGCAAAGGGAATGGCGCGCACCTGGCCACCATAGGCTAGCACCGCTTGCCCTTCCACAATCTGCTGCATGTCGTAATCGCCTCCCTTGGCGTAAATCGCAGGTCGACTCTGCTGCACCACCTCGAGCGCAGTGTCTTCGTCGAAGTCAACCACTAGTGACACCGATTCCAGCGCAGCTAGCACCGCCATACGGTCGACGCAGGCATTCAAGGGTCGGTCGGCACCTTTGCCCAAGCGCCTGACCGAAGCATCGGTGTTCACCGCCACGACCAGCGAGCCGCCCAGCGCCCGAGCCTGAGCCAGGTAGGTCACATGCCCGCGATGGAGGATGTCGAAAACGCCATTGGTCATAACCACTGGTTGGGGCAGGTGGGCAACGCGTTCGACTAGGTCGGCGCGAGCGCACAGCTTTTGTTCGAAGTCAGGCATGGAAGCGATAAAAAAGCCGCAAGAGACTTGCGGCTGGTAATAGAAGGACGATGATGCCAGCCACATCTTGCAATTAAGAGCACGTCAAAGGGCAACCGGCTCAGCTGTAGCGGCGGCCAGGCGCGTCGTGACTTCCTTGCGATAACGGTTCAGTTCCTGAACGGTGGCGAAACTGCGGTCAAACAGCAGCGACATATTGTGCAGAATGCGGTCGACCACTTTCTTTTCCCATTCGCCATCAAACTTGATCTGATCGTCCAGCCAGGCTTCTAGCCAGTCCGGATCCGGCAGACGGCTTTGCACCGTATCGTTCGGGAACAGCGACTGGTTGACGTGCAGGTTGGTCGGATGCAAGGGCTTTTCGGTACGTCGGGCGGAGGCCATTAACACGCCGATCTTGGCAAAGGCCGCACGCGCAGTGTCCCCTTTCTCGGTCAAGGCCTTACGCATGTAGCGCAGATAGGCACCGCCATGACGGGCTTCATCCTGGCTGATGATTTTATAAATCTGCTTGATCACCGGTTCGGTATGCCATTCGGCGGCGCAGCGATACCAATGGTTGAGCCGAATTTCGCCACAGAAGTGCAGCATCAGGGTTTCCATCGGCGGTGCCGGATCGAACTCGAAACGGACATTGTCCAGCTCGGCTTCAGTGGGCACATGTTCCGGGTGGAAGCGGCGCAGATACTCCATCAGCACCAGCGAGTGCTTTTGTTCTTCAAAGAACCACACCGACATGAAGGCGCAAAAATCACTGTCATCACGATTGTCACGCAGGAACATTTCCGTCGCCGGCAATGCTGACCATTCAGTGATCGCATTCATTTTCACGGTGCGTGCCTGTTCATCGGTCAGCAAGCTAGCATCAAACTGATCCCATGGAATATCGGTTTCCATATTCCATCGGACTTGCTCAAGGGATTTGAATAATTCTGGGTACAGCATGGACGCCTTCACTAGAATAAAGAGGGGGTGTACTTAATTGATTTTACCAAATAAGCCATGGCCTCTTATTTTTCCACTCCAACACCTGTATGCCAACGTTTTTGCCACGGTCCCGCGCGCTTCGGCATGGCGCGGGAGCGGGAGTGTCGCATTACTGCGATTACCATTGGCAAAATTTCATGCCTTGATCGTGCCGTCTTGTTATTTCGGTACATTTCTGGCCGACTTCTCTGTTTTTACTGACAAAGGAAACTTCATGCCTAAGCTGATTACTCATCACAACATTCGGATTTTCAGCTTCGCGCCCGGCGAAGCCGTTGCAGACCATTGCCAGCCCGGCGACATTGCCTTGGTTCCCGAAGGCGATCAATGGTGGGTTCAGTTCGTAGGGGAAGCAGGTGAGATCGACCATTACGATGAACCCTTTGAGAGCTACAACAAAGCCTTGTGGACCGCCAAGGCCGCAGCTGAATTTGATGCAGAATAAAATTGCTATAAAACCATCAAACTAGATATATATGTGGGTCATTGACTACGCTGGCTATGCCATAGCTTTCGCATCAAATTTTTCAGACCAGGTGCGCCAGTCTAGAACGGACAGAAGTATCTGCGCCTGTAGGTGTGTGGCGCTGTCGCACATCTGCCCCTCGTTCCCATTGCCCAAAAACGGCCAGAGCAATATTGGCGACCAGGTCCGCACCCTGATGCGCCGCTTATGTTGGGAGCTCGACCTCGGCTGACTTCCTGCCTTAGCATTTCCTGAATCACATCATCATTAGGATCAGCGCGTCACGCCAGCACCTGTTCGCGCTTGTGATTGCCAGAAGGATTAAGATCAGGAGAACGATGTATTCAAGCCTGATCAACTGGAGCAAGCTGCCATGTCTACGCATACCCTGGATGCGCCCCCTTCCCCGACCTCGACTTCCACGCCCGTGCGTATTTTCCCCCTGTCAGTGCGCGGCATGACCTGCGCCTCCTGCGTCGCCCGCATCGAAAAGGGTTTGCGCAGCGTAGCGGGTGTGCAGTCCGCCACGGCCAATCTGGCGACCGAAACCGTGCAAGTGCTCGCCGATGCAGATGTCAGCTTGCAAGCACTGCAACAGGCCATTGAGCACGCCGGCTACGACCTGGCAACCGAAGAGGTGACGTTGGCCATCGAGGGCATGACCTGCGCCTCGTGCGTGGCCCGTGTCGAAAAAGCGCTGAACAAGGTACCTGGGGTGAATGAAGCCGCCATCAACCTGGCTACCGAAACAGCACGGGTGCACATCGCCTCAGGCGTGAGCCGCGAGGACTTGGTCAAGGCGGTGCACCAGGCCGGTTACGAAGCGCGCCTGCAAACGGCATCCGACACGGCGGGCAGCACACGCGTTGACACCGACAAACAGAACGCGGATGCACGCGCCGTCGTCTGGGCAGCATTGTTTTCCCTGCCCCTGTTTGCGCCCATGCTCCTGATTCCTTTCGGCATTCACTGGATGCCGCCGGGTTGGGTGCAGTTCTTGCTGGCAACGCCGGTGCAGTTCTGGCTGGGCGCACGTTTTTACCGCGCTGGCTGGAAAGCACTGAAAGCACGTGCCGGCAACATGGATCTACTGGTTGCTTTGGGCACCAGTGCCGCCTATGGCCTGAGCCTGTATCTGCTTCTGACCCACAAGCCGGGGCAAGGGCAGGAACTGCATCTATATTTTGAAGCTTCTGCAGTCGTCATCACTCTGGTTTTGCTAGGCAAATGGCTGGAAGCACGCGCCAAAAAACAGACCACTGCCGCCATCCGTGCGTTGCAGGCGCTGCGCCCGGCCCATGCTCGGGTGCGCCGTGGTGATGCCGACATCGACGTGCCCATTGATCA
>JBBSSV010000005.1:0-19165 GCA_038241705.1 Burkholderiales bacterium
ACCTCAGTTACTGGCCAGTGATCAGCATATGTCAGCCCTGCCGCACGTCACGGCCATGGGATGCGTCTGCCGCTGAGCGTATCTAGGGTATCGCGTCAAAACAAGACTGCGTGGTCCGGCTGCCTGTTGCCGACATCTTAGTCGTAACGTTTTTAAAAAAGAAAAGCTCCATGAAATCAGTTATCCAGTCCTTCGTTCATCGCCGCAATGCCTCCTCTGTCTGGCAGGACACTGCTCCTGTAAGAGGCGAGTTGTTCGGTGTCGAGCGCCTGGAGCAGCATGCGCGCAGCTTGGCGGCAGAGCAGTCCGTGACCCAACTTCCGCCGCGTGTCTTGCCTCTGCAATGGCGATTAAAGGAAAATGCCGGCGTGCTGCTGGCAGCCTATCGCGCCAATGCGACCGAACTGGAGCAAGGGCGCGAAATTGTCCCTGCAGCCGAATGGCTGCTGGATAACTATCATGTCGTCGAAAAACAGGTGCTAGGCATTCGCGCCGACTTGCCCAGCAGTTACTACCGTCAACTGCCCAAGATGACGACTGGTCCCTTCGCGGGCTATCCGCGCGTCTTCGGCGTGGCTTGGGCTTTTGTGGCGCATACCGACAGCAACTTCGATCCCGAAACCCTGCGCCGGTTTCTGAATGCATATCAGAAAGTCCAGCCCCTGACCATTGGCGAGCTGTGGGCCGCGGCCATTACCCTGCGCATCGTCCTCATCGAAAACCTGCGTCGCCTGTCCGACCAGATCAGCAAAGGCCGCAAGGCGCGGCATCGGGCGGACGACTTGGCGCTACGTCTGCTACAAGAAGACAGCGCCCGTCCCGCTCTGGAGCAGGCCATACGTGACTGCGCCGACCACCCACTATGCGAAATTTTCTCCGCTCACCTTGCCAAGCGCCTGCGCGGCCAAGACCCTGAAACCACGCCAGCCCTGGGCTGGCTAGAAGTGCAGTTGGAAAAACAGGGGTCCTCTATCACCGAGGTGGTGCTGCACAACCAGCAAAAGCTGGGCGCGTCCAACGTCACGGTGCGCAACATCATCACCAGTATGCGCCTTATCTCTGACATTGACTGGAGCGACTGGTTCGAAAGCGTCAGTCTGGTCGACGCACGCCTGCGCCAAGGCAATGGCTATGCCGGCATGGATTTTCCGACGCGCAACCTCTACCGCAGCGCCATTGAACAGCTAGCGCAGGGCTCGACCTACAGCGAACTGGAGATCGCCCAACAGGCGCTAGACGCGGCGGCCAGCGCCCAAGCTGATGCACTCGCGTCCAGCGACCCCGCCTTGCAGACGGACGCTGCTCGCCTAGGCGACCCCGGCTACCACCTGATCGCCGAAGGCCGACGCGCTCTAGAAAAGCGAATTGACTTCAAGCCACCGGTGCGCATGAGCGTCGGACGCTTCAACCTCCGCCTGGGCATCGGCGGCTACATCGGTGTCATCCTGCTGCTGTCCCTGGGCCTGCTGGCGCTGGCATTGGCGGCACTCACGACCACACCTGTCGTCTCAAGTGCCGCACTGGTGCTGTTTGCCCTACTGGCTTTTTTGCCGGCGACGGAAGTGGCCACGGCCTTGGTCAACCGCATCGTCACCCAGAGCTTCGGCGCCAGCGCTTTGCCGGGCCTCGAACTAAAGGATGGCGTGCCGCAAGATTTGCGCACCATGGTAGTGATGCCGACCCTGCTGACCAGCGAAGCCGACTTGCTAGAGCAGATCGAACAACTGGAAGTGCACTATCTCAGCAGTGCCGCTGGGGACCTCAGCTTTGCCTTGCTGACTGACGGTCTGGATAGTCCGCAAGAAACTATACCGAGTGATGAAGCGCTGCTGGAAGTGGGCCGGATGGCCATGCAACGCCTGAATCAGCGCCACGGACCTGGCCCTGTCGCTGGTTGCCAGCGCTTTTTGTTATTGCACCGACGCCGGGTATTCAATGAATCTGAAAGCGTGTGGATGGGCTGGGAACGCAAGCGCGGCAAGCTGCATGAACTCAACCGACTGCTGCGCGGCGCGAAAGACACCACCTTTCTGGATGAACAAGCAGGCGGCCCGAGCGTGCCGCAGGGCGTACGCTACGTCATTACCCTGGACGCTGACACCCGTTTACCGCGCGATACGGCGCTGCGCTTGATCGGGAAGATGGCCCATCCTTTGAACCGTGCCCGCTTCGATGCCAAGGCTCAGCGCGTGGTGCATGGCTACGGCATTCTGCAGCCGCGGGTTACACCAGCACTGCCCATCGGACATGAAGGTTCCATCTTCCAGCGTGTGTACTCCGGGCCTGGCGGGGTCGATGCTTATGCGGCCGCCGTTTCGGATGTCTATCAGGATCTCTTCGGCGAAGGGTCATACACCGGCAAGGGTATCTACGATGTGGATGCCTTCGAAGCCGCCATGGCCGGTCGAGTGCCGGACAACACGATGCTCAGCCACGATCTGTTCGAAGGCAGCTTTGCACGCGCCGGCCTGGCAACCGATGTCGAAGTCATCGAGGAATTTCCCTATCGTTATGATGTGGCCGCACGGCGTCTGCATCGTTGGACCCGAGGTGACTGGCAGCTGCTTCCTTGGATCTTCAGCGCACTCAACCGCCCAAAGGCCTTGACCTTGGTCGGGCGCGGCAAGATGCTGGATAACCTGCGCCGCTCCTTGCTGCCACCCATCATCCTGGCAGCCCTGTTCCTGTCTTGGCTGCTGCCGGATCCCGCAGCTGCCATTGCCACGCTTCTGATCATGTTGGCACTGACTCTGCCAGCCCTGTTGCCGCTGGTCTTTGCACTATTGAACTGGCGCAACGAACTGCCGTGGCAAACTCATGCCCGTCGCATCGACCGCGAATTGCGCTTGGCTTCCACGCAGATATTCTTGAATGTGGCCATGCTGCCTGACCAGAGCTGGCGCATGGTTGACGCCATCCTGCGCACCTTGACGCGCCTGTTCATCAGCCGTCGCCACATGCTGGAATGGACCACTTCGGCCCAGGCGTCGGCCAGCCCGCATCCCGATATCCCTGGCTTTTATCGACAGATGTTACCCAGCACAGCGCTGGGTGTAGGCCTGAGCTTGGTGACTTTAGTCATCACGCCGAGTTCGTGGCCGCTGATCCTGCCGTTTACCTTGCTCTGGTTGAGCGCACCGGCCGTGGCCTCCTGGGCCAGCCAGACCACACCGGTGTCGCCACGACTGGGCATGCCCGAATCCGATGCACGCGAGCTGCGTATGATTGCCCGGCACACTTGGCGTTACTTTGAAACGTTCGTCACGGCAAGCGACAACATGCTGCCGCCCGACAACTTCCAGGAGACCCCCCGACCAGTCGTGGCCCGTCGCACCTCGCCCACCAACATCGGTCTTTATCTGCTGTCGGCCGTGGCGGCCCGCGACTTTGGCTGGACCGGCACAATTGCCGTCATTGAACGCCTCGAAGCCACCTTCGACACTCTGCAACGTCTACCGCGCTACAAAGGCCATTTTTTCAACTGGTACGGCACTGAAGATCTGCGCGCGCTGGAGCCAGCCTATGTGTCATCAGTCGATAGCGGCAACCTAGCTGGACACTTGATTGCTCTGGCCAATGTCTGCGAGGAATGGTGCAGTCAATTCATGGCGCCGGACGTGCGCATGGGTTTGCTGGACCAGCTCTACCTGGCAAGAACAGCGCTGGACGAACTGCCTGCCTCCGGCGGCGAACGCGTGCGTCAACTGCATGCAGCCCTGGACGACATTGATTCACGGCTACACGAAGCGCCGACTATAGAAACCATGACGCCTTCCCTGCGTCGGTTGGCAGATAAGGCCGTTCGCATCGCCCGCGACATCGTTCCCAGCATCGCTGGTGATGAAACGCCAGTATTGCTGTTCTGGCTGGAGTCGCTGATTCGCACTCTGGACGAACATCAGCGCGACCGGGAAGAGTTTGCAACCGCCGCACCCCTGCTGCGCAACCGCCTGCAGGCAATTGCGATTTCGGCCCGAACCTTAGCCATGGAAATGGACTTTTCCTTTCTGCTGGACAAGGAGCGCAAGCTGCTGTCGATTGGCTATTCCCTTGCCGACAACAGTCTGGATACTAACTGCTATGACTTGCTGGCGTCGGAAGCGCGCCTAGCCAGCCTATTCGCGATTGCCAAGGGTGACGTGCCGACACGTCACTGGTTTCGCTTGGGCCGCTCGGTCGTGCCTGTGGGTGTTGGCTCGGCCCTGGTTTCCTGGTCCGGCTCCATGTTTGAATATTTGATGCCTTCGCTCGTGATGCGCGCGCCTGCCGGCAGCCTGCTGGAGCAGACTAACCAGCGCATCGTCCAGCGCCAGCAAGAATATGGGAAAAAAATAGGCACGCCCTGGGGTATCTCGGAGTCGGCGTATAGCGCACGCGACATGGAATTCACCTATCAATATTCTAATTTCGGTGTACCCGGCCTTGGCCTGAAGCGCGGTTTGACGGAAAACACCGTGATTGCACCCTATGCCACCGGCCTGGCCACCATGATCGATCCATTAGGTGCATTGCGCAACTACCAGCGCCTGGCTCGTCTTGGCGGGAATGGCCACTATGGCTTCTACGAAGCACTGGACTTCACCTCCTCTCGCTTACAAGCCGATCGGCGCGTGGTGGTGGTGCGCAATTACATGGCTCACCACCAGGGCATGACTATCGTGGCCATCCTGAATACGCTGTACGATGGTTTGATGCGTCGGCGTTTTCATAACGAGCCCTTGATCCAAGCTGCCGAACTCCTGCTGCAAGAGCGCATGCCCCAGGAAGTCCCGATCAGCCAGCCACGCGCTGAGGAAGTGCGGGTGCGAGCGCAGGAATCGCATGCACCACATGCGGCCGCACGCCGCATCCGTACCTCCAGCACGCCGGACCCGGCACCCATTACCCACTTGCTGTCCAACGGTCGCTACGCCGTGATGCTGACTACTGCCGGGGGCGGATACAGTCGCTGGCGCGAGTTTGCCGTAACCCGCTGGCGCGAGGACGCCACCTGCGATGACTGGGGTAGTTTCATTTACCTACGCGATGTGCAAAGCGGCTTGACCTGGTCCGCCGGCAACCAACCCATGACGCACACGGCCGAAGCCCGCGAAGCCCATTGCGAAGTCGTGTTCTCTGAAGATCATGCAGAATACGTGCGCCGCGAAGGCGGACTGACAACTGCAATGCAAGTCCTGGTGTCGGGCGAAGATGATGGTGAAGTCCGCCGATTGTCCCTGACGAACAGTAGCCGCCGCGCCCGTGAAATCGACGTGACCTCGTATGCCGAGATCGTCCTGGCCCCGCCAGCCAGCGACAATGCCCACCCAGCATTTTCTAAAATGTTCGTCGAAACCGAATATCTGCCCGAATTCGGAGCACTGGTGGCGACCCGCCGTCGGCGCACCGAAAGCGAGCAGGTACTGTGGGCCGCGCACTTTGCCGTAGTCGAAGGCGAAGTCACTGCCGAGCCGGAATATGAATCCGATCGCGCCCGCTTCATCGGTCGCGGCCACACCCTCTCGCACCCTGCCGCCCTGGACGGCGGGTCTTTATCGAACACGGTAGGCACCGTGCTCGACCCGGTATTTTCCCTACGCCGTCGCCTGCGTATTCCTGGTGGGGAGGTCGCGAGGGTGGCGTTCTGGACGCTGGTGGCGTCATCACGCGAAGAACTGCTCGACCTGATCGACAAGCACCATGACCGCAGCGCCTATGAGCGTGCCAAGACCTTGGCTTGGACCCAGGCTCAAGTACAGTTGCGCCACCTGGACATCAATGCTGAGGAAGCTGCTGATTTCCAGCAATTGGCAGCGCCTTTGCTGTACGCCGACCGCCGCTTCCGCGCGCCCTCGGCCGCCATCATCCGTGGTGCTGGTCAGCAGTCGACCTTGTGGCAGCATTCGATCTCAGGCGACCTGCCTATTGTGGTGCTGCGCATAGACGACACTGAAGACATTGCCCAGGTGCGCCAGCTCCTGCGAGCGCACGAGTACTGGCGCATGAAACGTCTGGCCGTTGACCTGGTGATCATCAATGAGCGTTCGTCCTCGTATGTGCAGGATTTGCAAATTGCCATTGAAACAGCGGTGCGCAGCAGCCAGGCACGGCCTCGCTTCGGCCATGAACTGGCCGAAGGCGCGATTCATGTCTTACGTGCTGACCTGATGCCGATGGAGTCGCGCAATCTGCTGCAGTCGATTGCGCGCATTGCCCTGATTGCGCGTCGTGGTCCGGTTGCTGGCCAACTGACGCGCCTGCCACACGTGACTGTGCCGCCTCTGCCACGCCAGCAGACCAGTGATAAAGCCGCTGGCCGCGAACCGGTATTGCAACTGGCCACGCCAACCAAGGCTAACACCACAACTAAAGAAGATAGCCAAGTTCGAGAGTTGGAAGCTTCGCTGGAGTTCTTTAATGGTCTGGGCGGCTTCGACCAAGATGGACGCGAATACGTCACCATTCTGCGCGCAGGCGCCACGACGCCTGCGCCTTGGCTGAATGTCATTTCGAATCCGGCCTTCGGCTTTCAGGTTTCTGCCGAAGGCAGTGGTTACACCTGGTCGGAAAACAGCCGCGAAAACCAGATAACCGCCTGGTCGAACGACCCCGTCAAGGACCCGCCAAGCGAAGTCTTCTACTTGCGCGACGCCGACAGTGGCGCAGTCTGGACCCCTACGGCCCTGCCCATGCGCAGCGGCGGCACCTACGTGGCTCGTCACGGCTATGGCTATTCGCGCTTCGCTCACGAAGCCCACGGGATCGCCACCGATTTGCTGCAATACGTGGCGCTGGCCGATCCGATCAAGATATCCCGACTGACTTTGCGCAATCTGTCCGGTCAACCGCGTCGGCTGTCGCTGGCGGCGTATGTGGAATGGGTACTGGGCACCGCGCGCGGTGCGTCTGCGCCGTTTGTCATGACCGGTATCGACACGGCCAGCAACGCCATGCTGGCGCAAAACAGCTGGAACACGGCTTTCCCAGGAAGAGTGTCTTTCATCGACATGGGCGGCCGGCAAACCAGTTGGACAGCCGACCGGATGGAATTCCTGGGTCGAAACGGTTCCACTGCTGAACCGACAGCTCTGCTGAACCATGCGCCGTTGTCAGGCAATACTGGAGCCGGCTTCGATCCGTGCGCGGCATTGCAGACCACGATCGAGCTGGATGTGGACGAGAGCGTGGAAATCGTCGTCTTTCTCGGCCAATGCCAGTCGGAAGAAGCGGTGCAGACATTGCTGGCACGCTACCGCGAAGCCGATCTGGACGCAGTCCTGGAAGAAGTCCACAACCACTGGCACGAGACTCTGGGTGCGGTTCAGGTCAAGACTCCGGACCGAGCCATGGACATTATGCTCAACGGGCGTCTGCTGTATCAAACCTTGGCCTGTCGCATCTGGGCCCGTTCGGCCTTTTACCAGGCGAGCGGTGCCTATGGATTCCGTGACCAGTTGCAAGATGGCATGGCGTTGACCTTTTCTGACCCGTCGGCTACGCGTCACCACATCCTGCGCGCAGCGTCGCGCCAGTTCCCGGAAGGCGACGTGCAACACTGGTGGCTGCCTCATTCTGGTCAGGGCGTGCGCACCCGTATTTCTGACGACCGGGTATGGCTGTCGTTTGCCACCGCCACCTATATCGTCACCTCGGGCGACGAAGCCATTTTAGATGAACCCGTCACCTTCTTAGAAGGCCCACCACTGGACCCGGGCCAGCACGATGCCTTTTTCCATCCAATGATCTCAGATGAAGTGGCTCCGCTGTTCGAGCATTGCGCCCGCGGCCTGGACCAGTGCCTGGAACTGACCGGCGAACACGGCCTGCCCTTAATCAGCACCGGTGACTGGAACGACGGCATGAACTGTGTCGGCGAAGGCGGCCAAGGCGAAAGCGTCTGGTTGGGCTGGCTCCTGATCCGCACCATTCATCTGATCGCGCCCTTTGCCGAAAAGCGTGACCCGGAACGGGCGCAGCGCTGGCGCGTCCATGCCCGGGCGGTGCAGTCTGCCATCGAGGAAAAGGCTTGGGACGGGGAATGGTATCGCCGCGCCACCTTCGACGATGGCACCTGGCTGGGCTCGCGCAAGAGTGAAGAATGCAAGATCGACTCTATTGCCCAGTCTTGGGCTGTGCTGTCGGAAGCCGCCGATCCGTCGCGTGCCATGATGGCCATGGCCTCACTGGAAAAGCATCTGATACGGGAAGAGGATGGCATGGCGCTACTGTTTGCGCCCCCATTCGACAAGACTCATCACAACCCCGGCTACATTAAGGGCTATCCGCCAGGTCTGCGTGAAAACGGTGGCCAGTACACCCATGCGGCGATGTGGGTGATCTATGCCCTGACGCAGATGAAATCCCAGACCGGCACCGGCAACAAGGCCCATGCCCTGTTCGAGTTGCTCAATCCGATCAACCATGCGCTGACGCCGGAAGCGGCCGAGCGCTACAAGGTCGAGCCTTATGCGGTGGCCGCTGACGTCTACTCAGTGGCGCCGCATATTGGACGTGGCGGCTGGACCTGGTACACAGGGTCGGCTGGCTGGATGTACCGCGCCGGCATGGAAGGCATTCTAGGTATCCAGCGCGAAGGCGACAGCTTGGTGATCGATCCCTGCATTCCTTCTTCCTGGCCCGGGTTCGAAGCCAGGGTCAAGGTGGCCGGGACCGAATACGACATTCGCCTGGAAAACCCGTCTCACTCCTGCCACGGGATTTATCACGCCCTGCTAGACGACGTGCCGCTGGCGGAAACCGATGGCAAGATCAGAGTGCCGCTGGATGGCAGTCAACATCGCTTGGTGCTGACGTTGTAAACCAATCAGCCCGGCGAAGGCGCACTGCATTGGCCGGGCTGAATGCCTCAGGTGAAACGTTCTTCAGTTGCTCAGGTCATCGGCGTTGCGTCCCAGCACCCGCATCACGGCGTCCTTGCCATGCACCAGCAACTGTTGCTCCAGTTGCATTCGCGCCTGACCTTCGGTGCCGGCCGGGCCGCTGGTGATGCGCTTGCCGGAGGAGCGTTCGGTAATCGCCCAGCCACCATTTTTGTCGTAAAGCCAGGCATGGAGGATGAACTGCAGTTCTTCAAAGTGGGGGACGGAGACTTCTTCTCCTACTAATTCCTGGGGTTGGCCAAAGCCATTGTCGATGATGAAGCGTTGCATGATCGGTCTACCTGTAAGAGGGGCTGGCGCTTAATTGATACAGGGCGTGCGCGGCAGGTGAATGTCGAAAAAGGTGCCCTCGGTGGGCGACGAGCGCACGGCGACCTTACCGCCATGCGCTTCGACAAAGTGCTTAACGATGTACAGCCCCAGCCCCAGACCAGAGGTACGACGATCTTCGCCCTGGACGGATTGGTAAGGCTTGAAGATTTCAGCTAGTCGGCAGGCCTCGATATGACCGCCGTTGTGAACACTGATGTCTATGTGCGCCTTGTCCGAGCCATCGATATGTACCGTGATGGGTTCACCAGTTGCGCCATGCTGCAAGGCGTTGCCAATCAAGTTGGAGAGGATCTGCGCCACCCGGTCGGCGTCAAAGGTCGCCATGGATTCCCCCTTACACTGCAAGTGGATATCCCGTGACTCATGCAGATCCAGGAATTCGTTGATGATACGTTCCGAAATCTCGACGTAATCGTGCTGCGCCAGCTTGAGTTTGATTTCACCCGAGCGCGCGATGGCCGCATCCAGCAACTGGTTGATCATCATGTTCATGCGCCGTCCGCTGGACTGAATCAGCTGTGCCGTGTTCTGCACCTTGCCATGATCCGTCATCAGCGTGATCAGCTCAGCGCCATTCAGGACGGTAGTCAGTGGATTGCGCAGGTCATGGCCCAAGACGGCAGTAAACATCTCATTGACCTGCAGCGCTTTTTTCAACTCCGTCAGTTGAAGCGCCATCTGCTTGCGCTGGGTGTAGAGCTCCACGAACACATCCACCTTGCTGCGTAGGATTTCGGGATCGAAAGGCTTGTGCATGAAGTCCACAGCCCCGGCGCGGTAACTGCGAAAAATACCCGACGTTTCGCGCAAAGCGGCGGTGATGAAAATCAGCGGGATACTGCGCGTCTTGGGATTACCCCGGATCAGTTCGGCCAGCTCGAACCCATCCATTTCGGGCATGTTCACGTCCAGTAGCGCCAGCGCTACTTCATGCGTGAGCAATTGCTCCAGTGCCTGCCGACCCGAGGCCGCCTTGAGAATGTGCAGCCCGGGGCGCGCCAGCAGGGCTTCCATGGCAACAAGGTTCTGCGGGATATCGTCCACGATCAGGACATTGATGTCGTCATTCATCGCCGACGTCATTCCTTGTCCTTCTAAATTGAGTTGAAGCATGTAGTTGGTCAGCCATGTCGTGAATGGATAAAACGCGGTCAGCCCCTGCCTTGGCAAGGGCCGAAGCCGGCATGATACGCGCCTCGGCTTCGGCCGGATCCTGGACCCAGGCCTGGCCGCCAAACTGACGCACGGCAACTACGCCTTGGGTGCCATCGGCACTGGCACCCGTCAGCACAATGCTCAGCAAGCGCTGACGATAAGCATAGGCAGCCGATTCAAACAATAAATCTATCGAAGGCCGGGAGTAATGCTCGGGTTCATCCACGGACAAGGCAAGCGTTTTTTCAGGCTCGACCAGCAAATGGTAATTGGCGGGCGCCAGATACACAGTGCCCGAGCAAATGTTTTCCTTGTCTTCGGCTTCTTTCAGCGGCAGCTTGCAGTACCGGGCAAAGAGTTGCGGTAACAGACTGGGCGGCTCGGGCGGCAAATGCAGCACCACCAGCACCGCAGGTGCAAAATTCGTCGGCAAGGCTTGCAGGATTGGAATCAATGCCTTGATTCCACCCGCAGAGGCACCAATGACGATCGCATCGATCGCCATGGTCTCGTGGGTCTTATCGTTCGAATCAAACACGCTGATACAGCCGTTCATCGGGAATCAATCTCTCGAATTGTTTCTGAAACGGTGTAAATCGCAGGCTTTCCTTGGTGCCCAAACCAAGAAAGCCACGATGCACCAGCGACTCATGAAACAGCCCGATGGCCCGGTTCTGTAATGCGCGGTTGAAGTAGATCAGAACATTCCTGCAGGAAACAAAATGCATTTCTGAAAACACATTATCGGTGGCTAGGCTGTGATCAGCAAAGACTGTTTTGCGCTTCAGGCTCTGCTTGAACTTCGCACCATTGTAATGGGCGGTGTAGTAGTCAGAAAGCGAGCCTGTGCCGCCAGCTTGCATGTAATTCCGGCTGAACTGAGCGACCCGGTCCAGTTCGTAGATACCGGCTTCGGCGGCCTGCAGTGCCTGAGGATTGATGTCGGTGGCATAGATGATGCACCGGTCCAGCAGGCCCTCCTCTTCCAACATGATGGCTAAAGACCAGACTTCCTCGCCATTGCTGCAGCCTGCCACCCAGAGCTTGCACGACGGGTAGGTGCGCAGCATCGGCACGACGTGATCGCGCACTGTCTTGAAGTAGGAAGGGTCGCGAAACATTTCACTGACCTGCACCGTGAAATAGCGCAGCATCTGGGCAAACACCTCCGGCTCGTGCAAGACCCGGTCCTGCAACTGCGACAAAGTCTTGCAGCCGAAACGATCCATGGCTTGCTGCATGCGCCGGCGCAAAGAAGCCACCGAATAATGCCGGAAGTCGTGCTGATATTTCAGGAACACGCCTTCGAGCAGCAGTTTCAGTTCAATATCAAAATCGGGGTCCACACACTCTCCGTCCCAGTATTATTTCGGCATCCAGACGCGGCATAGCGAAATCAGCTGGTCAACATTGATAGGTTTGGAAATATAGTCATTGGCACCCGCATCCAGGCATTCCTGGCGATCATTGACCATCGCCTTGGCAGTCAGGGCAATGATCGGCAACAACTTGAATTGTGGCTGCTTACGGATTTCACACATAGCAGTCAGACCATCCATTTCCGGCATCATCAAGTCCATCAGAACCAAGTCAATATCCTGCTTCAGTGCCAGCCGCGCCAGTGCTTCCTTGCCATTGCGCGTGATCTCGAGCTCCACCCCCAAAGGCTCGAAAACACTGGTCAGGGCAAAAATGTTGCGCACATCGTCTTCAGCCACCAAGATGCGTCGGCCCTCAAAGGCCGCGTCACGCTGCCTGGCCTTGCGCAGCATCTGCTGCTGTTCCGGTGGCAGGCTGGATTCGACCCGGTGCAAGAATAGCGACACCTCATCCAGCAGGCGCTCGGGCGACCTCGCCCCCTTTATAATGATCGACTGGGAATAACGGCGCAGGCGCTCTTCTTCCTCGCGAGACAAGGTGCGTCCCGTATAGACAATCACCGGCGGGAAGGCATATTTGGCGCCGTGGGAGATCTTTTCCAGAATGTCGTAGCCTGAAGCGTCCGGCAGCATCAGGTCCATGACCATGCAGTCGAAAGTTGAATCCGCCAAATGCTCCAGTGCTTCAGCGGCCGTGCCGGCGCTGGTGATCCGGGTGCCATCCGTACCCAGCATTTCGCCCAGGCTTTCCCTGAGCGAGGCATTGTCTTCGACGATCAGAATTTGATTGACCCGATGCGAGAGTTTGTCTTCCAGCTTCTCGATGGCTTCGATGATTTCTTCACGCGCCACTGGCTTCAAGGCATAACCCACCGCTCCCAATTTCAGAGCGGTTTGTCGATAGTCATCCACAGAGATAATGTGTACCGGGATGTGGCGGGTGGACGGATCGTGCTTCATGCGTTCCAGCACGCTCAGCCCCGAGTAATCAGGCAAGCCCACGTCCAGCAAAATGGCATGAGGCTGGAAGGTCTGTGCCAACTCGAAGGCAGTTTCGCCATCGGGTGCATGAATGCAGTCAAAGTGCATTTCATGCACCAGGTCATACAGGATCTGGGCGAAATTGGTGTCGTCTTCGACCACCAAAATCAGGCGCTCGCGCTGACGATTGTCACGGTCGTCTGCAATCGAGGTCGATTCCCACGTTAACTCCTGCGCAGGAAGCGCGACAGACGTGGTCTTTTTATTGACGACAGGCAAAGGACGCTGCGGCATCCTGTCCTGCTCAGCAGGCGCAGGCATTGGCTCATACTCATCGTCCGGGAGTGCGGCAAAAGTGTGGCGCTGCGGAATCTCCAGGGTGAAGGTGCTGCCTATGCCGGGGTTACTCTTGACCTGGATCTGTCCGCCCAACAATTGGGTCAGTTCACGTGAGATCGACAGGCCTAGGCCGGTGCCGCCATAGGTGCGGCTAGTGCTACCGTCGGCCTGGCGGAAAGCTTTAAAGATCGCGGACTGCTGCTGCTCAGGAATGCCTATACCGGTGTCGCGCACGGCAAAGGCAATGTGCGCGTTCGGTGCCGCCGAGATCAGCAGACTCACTTCTCCTTTCTCCGTGAACTTGAAGGCATTGGAGAGCAGATTCTTGATGACCTGCTGCAAGCGTTGCTCGTCCGTAGTCAACTCGGTCGGAGCATCGTCGCTTACGACAACCTTGAAGGGAATGCTCTTTTGCGCGGCAATCGGCTCGAAGGTCTGGCGCAATGATCCGATCAGGCTCGTCAGCATCACTTTTTCGGCCTGCATTTCCACCTGGCCGGCCTCGATCTTGGACAGGTCCAAAATATCGTTGATGAGCGTCAACAGGTCGTTGTTGGAAGCATGAATGGTGCGGGCGTAGCGCACTTGGTCCTGGGTCAGGGTGCCTGGCTTATTTTCAGCCAGCATGTGCGACAGGATCAGAGAGCTGTTCAAGGGCGTGCGCAACTCGTGCGACATGTTAGCCAGAAATTCGGACTTGTAGCGATTGGCCCGATCCAGTTCGATGGCATTGATTTCCATCTGCTGCTGGATGCGCATGAGGTCGCTTTTTTGGCGCTCCAGCAATTGGGTGCGCTCTTCCAACTGGACATTGGACTGTTCCAACTCGGTCTGCTGGACTTCCAGGAAAGTTTGCGACTCTTGCAGCGCCCGGCCCTGCTCCTGTAGCTCCTCGTTGGTCACCCGCAGCTCTTCCTGCTGATTCTGCAATTCCTCGCTCTGACGCTGGGTTTCTTCCAGTAGCTCCCGCAAGTGCTGCCGGTATTGGGCGGCGCGCAAGGCAATGCCAATGTGTTCGCTTACCTGTTTCAGCAGTTCAAATTCTTGCTCAAACGTGCCATGAGAGCGCAGGAAGCCGAGTTCTAAGACAGCAATGATTTTGTCATCCGCTGTGATCGGTGCAATCACCAACTGCCTAGGGCTGCTGTGCCCACTGGCGGAACTTATGCGAATATGGTCTTCAGGTAAATCCTGCACTACGATTGGGTTGCCGTGGCGTACCACTTCACCTGCCAAGCCCTGCCCGATGGCTATGTCCTGGCCCACTTCCGGCAAGGCGTTGACGGCAAAGCCGCCGCCGGGAATCAGCCGCTCTCCCTCCAGCCGATGGAGCACACCCACGTGGGCGCCCAGATAATTGGCCAGAGCATAGGTGGCGTAATTGGCCACATCCTTGACTTCCAGCTCCCCTAGCAGGCTGCGGTTGACTTCTTCGCTGCCGCGCTCCAGCCATAACAAATGTTGTGCGCGCATGCGCTCGTTGATTAAGCGATGGCAAAGGATGGCCGCAGCAAAAAGAGAAAGAAACTTGAAGACCCGGTTGACTGCCGCGATTTCAGGCGACATGTCTCCAATCAGGCTCATGTTGTCAGGCGACAGAAAAAAACCTGCCGCCAGCAAAACCGTCTGCAGACCTGCAATCAGATAAGGCAAATAAGGCTTAGGCTGCTGTACCGTCAGCAGTACCGGCAGCAGGTAAAACACCCAACTGGCCAGACCGAGCGGGGTGACCAGATCAAGTATGAAAACGGCGGCACTGCTCAGACAGATCAGGGCCAGCGCAAAACGCTCACTGCCAGGTGCCAGGGACGAAGAAGGAGATGGACTTGAGTTCGGTTGCATGCGAAATGAATGATTGGCTCATTGATCGGGATGTCGTACTAGTACCATTTTCTTAAAAAACCCGACAGGATAACGCACTTCGTGCCGAAAACACGACTGCCTAGCTATGTGGATGATGAAAGCAAGGTACGCAGCATGCTTGGCCCGTGTGTCGTTTTCCACGGCAGAACGCGACTTAGATAGCTCAGGCCAAGCCTGATGACTGAAGAATTGAAAAGGATTTGAAAGACTGCCGGGTAGCAAAATCTACTTGGCACAGGCTTGCTGAATGCAATTCGAGATGCGAGCGCCTTAAATCTGCATATTCATAATGTCCTGGTAAGCGGACACCAGCTTGTTGCGGGTCTGCACCGTCGCCTGAAAAGCGATGCTGGACTTCTGCCCGGCAATCATGACATCCGACAAGCTGACCCGATCGTCGCCCAAGGCAAACTGTTGACCCATCTCGACGGCACGTCCCTGAGAAGCATTCACCTGGTCGAGCGAGGCTTTGAGGGCGTCGGCAAAATTTAATTTGGTGGCCGACGCTTCCACCGAAGTCGTGACCGACGTGCTGCCTTGGGCGCGCGCTGCCGTGGCTTTCAACTGAGCAACCATGGATTCGATGCGGCTGGTGTCGATGGCGGTTGGCTTCATTCTGTCCCTTGTTATTTTATTGTGGCTGCACATGTAATTTTGGCGCCAGCCTCTTTCAACGCCATCACGTTAACATGCCAGATGGCAATACAATCCGGAATAAAGCGCCCATTTGCTCGTCTGTTTGCGCAATTAAAATTTCTGCCAGCTAGCACAATACGTGCAGGGCCCGCTCAGTGCGTTGTTATGAGTGCGGCATGGCTGGCGCTTCTGTGACCAGTTAATTTCTTTTCCTATTGTGAGCAAAAGCGCGTGGTACAACTTCGGTCAACAACGATTATCTCCGGACAGCGGCAGGCCAGCAGGGGTCGAGCATGGCACTAGCACCGGATACTGCCACGCTCAGCGTCAATCAGACTGGAGCTTTGAGCGCTACCAATCTTAAGAACTTTACCGGCTCTGCCGCAGGCCGCAAACTGCTACTGATGGTCGGCGTAGCGGCCGTGGTGGCCGTCATGGCCGCGGTGTGGCTCTGGAGTCAGAAGCCAGAATACCGCGTGCTGTTTTCCAATTTTTCGGACCGAGACGCCGGCGCCATCGTCTCCAGCTTGCAGCAGATGAACGTGCCATATCAATTTGCCGAGGGTGGCGGCGCCATCTTGGTGCCGGCAGATCAAGTCTATGACGCCCGGGTGAAATTGGCTGCGCAAGGCCTGCCCAAGGGCGGCAATGTCGGGTTCGAACTGATGGAAAACCAGAAGCTAGGTGTGTCACAGTTTTTGGAACAGGTCAACTTCCAGCGTGCCCTCGAAGGAGAACTGGCGCGCTCCATTGAGGCGGTCAGTGCCGTGCATAGGGCGCGAATTCACTTGGCTTTGCCGAAGTCCTCCGTGTTCGTGCGTGAGCGCCAAAAGCCCACAGCATCGGTACTGCTGCACCTCAATCCCGGACGCACCCTGGACGCTCTGCAGGTCAGCGCCATTGTGCACTTGGTGGCCAGCAGCGTGCCTGAATTGACGGCCAAAAATGTCACGCTGGTGGATCAGAACGGCGAACTCCTGTCGGACCAGGGACGCGATACGCCAGCCACCGGCATGGACCCGAGCCAACTCAAGTATGTACAGGAAATCCAGCAAAACATCGCCCAGCGTATCGAATCCATCCTCACCCCCATTCTGGGGAGCGGTAATATCCGCGCCGAAGCTAGCGCCGATGTGGATTTTTCGCGCATGGAACAGGCCGCTGAAATTTTCAAGCCTAACCAGACGTCCGACAGTGGGGCGGTGCGTAGCCTGCAAAGCAGCGAGACGCGCAGCAATGACGCTGGCAATGTCGCCAGCGGCGTGCCGGGCGCGCTGACTAATCAGCCTCAGCCCGACGCAATCGCCCCCATCGAAGGCGGGGAAAATGGCGCTAAGGGAAGTGAGGGTGCGCCTCTCAATACGCAGAAAGACAGCACCATCAACTATGAGGTCGACAAGACCGTGCGCTATACCCAGCAGCCTATGGTCGGCGTGCGACGGCTGTCGGTGGCAGTTGTAGTCAATCACAAACAGGTCACTGGCAAGAACGGCAAGGTCACCCAGGTCCCTCTGAGTGAACTAGAAAGACAGCAGGTGACGAACCTGGTCAAAGAAGCCATGGGTTATAACCAAGAGCGCGGAGACACGCTGAATGTGGTCAATAGTGCCTTTGTCAGCGTGGTCCCTCCTGATTTGCCCGACGTGCCGCTGTGGAAGGACCCAGCCATGCTGGAGTTGGCCAAGCAGATCGGCAAATACCTGCTGGCGGCAGTGGTACTGCTATACCTCTATTATGGTGTGCTGCGTCCCATGCTGCGCCGCATCAGCAATCCACCAGAGTTGCTGCCCCCACCTACCCGGGAAAACGATGCGGACGATGCGGTGGTCCAGCTAAGCCAGGCGGCCCAAACTCCAGCGCTAAGTATGCGCAGCTATACAGACAATCTTGAAGTGGCACGGAAAATGGCGCGCGAAGACCCGAAAGTGGTGGCCAGCGTCATCAAAAACTGGATGAACGGAAATGAGTGACGGTATCCAAAAAGGCGCCATTTTGATGCTGGCTCTGGGTGAAGAGGAAGCCGCGCAGGTCATGCAGTATCTGAACCCGCGTGAAGTGCAAAAACTGGGCGCGGCCATGTCCGTCATGAAAAGCGTCCAAAGCGAGCAGCTGGAAGACGTGCTGCAGGACTTTAGCCGACAGTTGCAGTCCAATACCGCCATCGGTACCGACTCCGAAGACTATATCCGCAGCGTGCTGACCAAGGCGCTTGGGGACGACAAGGCCTCTTCTCTGCTTAATCGCATCCTGGGGCAGCGCGACGTCAGCGGTATCGAAAGCCTGAAGTGGATGGATTCCCAGGCCGTAGCCGAGTTGATCCGGCACGAGCATCCCCAGATCATTGCCACTATTCTGGTCCACCTGGAGCGCTATCAGGCCTGTGAAATCCTAAACGAATTCACGGAACGCTTGCGTAATGATGTAGTGCTGCGCATCGCCACCCTCGATGGTATTCAGCCTTACGCCCTGCGCGAACTGAACGAAGTCCTGACCAAACTCTTGACCGGCAACGAAAACATCAAGAAAAGCCCAATTGGTGGCATTCGCACAGCGGCCGAAATCCTGAACTTCATGAGCGGGGAAAACGAAACCTCGGTCATGGAAAACTTGAAGGAATACGACGGCGACATGGCCCAGCAGATCATGGATGAAATGTTCGTCTTCGAGAACATCCTGGATATCGATGACCGCGGCATCCAGCTGATCCTGCGTGAGATCCAGTCAGACGCCCTGATCATCGCCCTGAAAGGTGCCAGCGAAGAACTGCGCGAAAAGATTTTCAAGAACATGTCCCAGCGCGCCGCCGACCTGATGCGCGAAGACCTAGACGCCAAGGGACCGGTGCGTCTGTCGGAAGTCGAATCCCAGCAAAAAGACATTCTGCAAATCATTCGCCGGCTGGCCGACGAAGGCCAATTGGCGCTGGGCGCCAAGGGCGAAGACTCCTATGTCTAAAACAGCCTGCCCCTTTTTGTATAGACAACTCTCATCTGAATGCTTCCTGCCATGCACTCCACGTTGATTCCCAAAGAACAGCTGACGGCTTACGACCGTTGGGAAAAAGCCGCTCTGGAAGACTTCGAGATCGAAGTCGAAATACGTCCCTTCGCAACCTCGTCCACCTCCGAACCTGCGCCCGAACCAACGCCCGTACTGAATGAAGAAGAACTCAACGCCATCCGCGCCCAGGCGCGCGAAGAGGGGTTGGTGCAAGGACGGGAACAAGGTTATGCAGACGGCTTGGCAGCAGGACGGGAACAAGCCCGGCTGGAACGCCAGCGCCTGCAGGACATTGCGCGCAGCTTTGCCCAAGAAACCGAGCAGGCCAATGAAACTGTTGCCCAGGATTTGCTGGACCTGGCGCTGGAATTGGCGCGTGCCCTGCTCAAGACCGCGCTTGAAATCAAACCAGCATTGCTGCTGCCCGTCGTCAAGGACGCCATCCGCTACCTGCCGACGCTGCAGCCGCCAGCCCAGTTGTTTCTCAATCCCGCCGACGCACAACTGGTGCGCGAGGAGTTGGGAGAGGAACTGACAAACCATGGCTGGCGCATCCAGAGCGACAGCCAGATCCTGCGCGGCGGCTGTCGTGTGGAAACC
>JBBSSV010000006.1:0-18215 GCA_038241705.1 Burkholderiales bacterium
AGATTGTCAGTCCAGCGCTGTACGGCTGTCACGGTTTCAAGGCTTGCCTTTTCACGCAGGGCAGCGTCTTTGTCTGTCATTGTGATGATTTATCCTTCTTTGTTTTCCCTTGCGAGAACGCACGGGGAAGTTTACATGGTAATTTTGCCATATCCAGATTCAAGGCTTTGGCACGCTTGGCCAGAGCCGGATCAATTCATGGGGGTGTTGTGACCAAAATCGTATTGCTTGAAAATATCCATCCAAGCGCTGCCCAGCATCTGGCAGCCTATGGCTTTACCGATATCGTACAGGTGCCTCGCGCTTTGGCAGGAGCCGAGCTGATCGATGCGCTGGCTGACGCCCAGGCAGTCGGGCTGCGCTCCAATACGCAATTGACTGCCGACGTGCTGCAAGCATTGCCGGCGCTGCGCGCCGTGGGTTGCTTCTGTATCGGCACCAATCAGGTAGACCTGCAGGCAGCCATGATGCAGGGCATTGCAGTCTTCAATGCGCCGTTTTCCAACACGCGCTCGGTGGCGGAACTGGTGATTGCCCAAGCAATCCTGCTGCTGCGTCGCATTCCTGAAAAAAACGTTCGCACCCATCGTGGGCAGTGGGACAAGAGTGCCAAGGGCGCCTATGAAATGCGCGGCAAGCTGCTGGGCATCGTGGGTTACGGCAACATCGGTGTCCAGGTCGGTATCCTGGCGGAAAGCGTTGGCATGCGCGTATGCTACTACGATCCCGAAAGCAAACTACCACTAGGCAATGCCACCTCGGTTCCGACGCTGGAAGCGTTGATGGAGCAGGCCGACGTAGTGACATTGCATGTGCCAGGCATCGTCAGCACCGAGCAATTGATCAATGCCGAACGCATCGCCCGTATGAAGCCCAACAGCATTTTGATCAATGCGTCGCGCGGCACGGTAGTTGAGATTGACGCCTTGGTTGCTGCTCTGAAGGACAATCGCCTGGCCGGAGCTGCCGTAGACGTCTATCCAGTCGAGCCCAAGAGCGCCAACGAAGAATTCGTTTCTCCGCTACGTGGACTGGAAAATGTAATCCTCACGCCGCACATTGGCGGCAGCACCGAGGAGGCGCAGGACAATATCGGGCGCGAAGTGGCGGACAAGCTGGCGCGCTTTCTCCAGGCTGGCACCACGCGTTCCTCCGTCAACTTCCCTGAAATTGCTCACCAGGACAAAGCTACGCAAAGTCGCATTCTGCACATCCATCGCAACGAACCGGGCGTGATTGCCGCCATGAACGCAGAGTTTGCCGACAATAGCCTGAACATCGTCGCTCAGCAATTACAGACCCGCGGGGCGATCGGCTATGCCATGACAGACGTGGATGGACCAATTCCCGACGCCCTGCGCAAGTCGCTATCTGAAGCGCCTGCCACCATACGCTGCACCTTCCTATAAGGTCGCAGCCCACGCTTATAACCAATAGGAGAAATTGCGTGCCAGCCATTCCTTGAACCGGTCTCCGACGGGACGTTTTTCCCACTCGTCGAGCCGGACTTCACGGGAATGTCTCAAGTCCTCGGCAAAAGCGTCTTCCATGTGGTCGCCAAACTCCTTATCGACCACGATCACGTTGACCTCAGTGTTGTGCAGGAAGCTACGCATGTCCAGGTTGGCCGAGCCGACTGTCGACCAGACACCATCGATCACAGCAGTCTTGGCATGCAGGACCGAATGCTGGAATTCAAAAATTCGGATTCCAGATTGCAACAGCACTTCGTAAAACGATCGTCCGGCGTGGAACACCGCGCCGGCATCCGACACACTAGGAAAGATCATTTGCACATCAATGCCTTGATGGGCAGCTGCGATTAAGACGTCAATCATCTGCGCATCCGGGGCAAAATAAGCTACCGTCACGTGAATCGATTTGCGCGCTTCTTGCATCGCCAGAATGTAGGCCTTGTAGACCGCATAGTCTTCGCCTGGCTCGGTCGCCAGCACCCGCACCAGCTTGTTACCGACCTCGGGCAACGGAGGAAAGTACACGGGCCTCGCCCGCAGTTCACCTCCCTGTCTGACCCAGGCATCCAGAAATAGCCACTGTAACGATGCCACTGCCGGACCTTCGATGTGCAGGTGGGTGTCGCGCCAGCCGAGTTCAGCATTGGCTTCTTCCTGAGAGCGGAACAGGGAGCTATTGGCATAGTCCCCGGCAATGTTGACGCCGCCGGTAAAGCCGACGCGCCCATCCACTACCAGAATCTTGCGGTGGTCGCGGTTGTTCAGACGGCCCAAACTTACGCCCATTTTCTTTAAGGGATTAACCGGGTTGAATTCCACCATGCGGATGCCGGCGGCACGCATGGCTTCAAAAAACTCCTCTGGCGTCCCGAGCGTGCCGATGCTGTCACAGATGATGTGCACCGGTACACCAGCCTGCTGTTTTTCCATGAGTAGATTGGCAAACTTCAGGCTCAGCTCGTCCTGATCAAAAATATAGGTTTCGAGATTGATATGATCTCTGGCGTCCCGGATAGCCGCCATCATGGCTTCCATGGTCTGAGGCCCGTCAAATAGCAATTGCACTTGGTTGCCGGCGATCAACGGCTGACCGGTAATCGCCTCTTCCAGCGCAGCCAGGGCTACCTTGTCGTGGCCGACATGCTGCAGACGTCGGGCCAGCAGAGTTTGCGAGCGCTTGGCAGAAAGCATGCCCTGCTTGCCAATCACAGTGGGAACTACCGGGGTAGTAACGTTGGTTTTAAGATAATTGATATCCGGCAGGCTGGTACATGCCGACAGCATCAAGCTGGCAGCCACTATCAGCCACTGACTGCGTTGGCACAAGACCAGCACCAACTCGATACGAGGACGTCCTAGCGAACGCACTGAACTGAAGAAGGAGGGCATAGGCATGTCCCGTAGGCGAAAAACTTTTGTTACATCCAGCCTACTGGTTTGTCAGGCCCATTTGTTGCGCGCAGTCAACATTATGAGGTAAGCGACTTGGCCCTGGACTGAAGCAGGGTTTCAGCGCCGTTTGCTGGTGACTACTTTGGCATGCCCACTCAGGCCGACGGTCTGCACCGATACCGGTCTACGCCAGACGCGCGCGATGTACTCAAGCACTCGCTCGGCCTGAATCAGGTCCAGGCCACGCCCGTCCGAGCGATAGTCGTGACAAAGGGTCAAGGTGCCATCCTGCTCGATATCTGTGGCCGCAATCCGGGGGGCGCCATAGTTGTAGCGGGGCGCAAGAATAGCTTCCCGCACCGCATGGATGTCGTTGTTGGCGATTCGCAAGCCTCCGACGCCATGGGTTTCGTACACAAACAGTTCCAGCTTTTCGGCCAGTTCTGCATCCAAGTATTTGCGGATGAAGCCGAAGTCATCTTCTTCGCTGCAGATCTTGCGAGCGGCTTCTAGTCCGCGCTCGGCAAAGATCTTTTCCCACATGGCAAATCCCAGGTGATAAGGATTGACGGCTAAGGCGACCTGCTCTTCTTCCGCGAAAGGCCGGATGACATCGGAGTGCGTCTTGACGGCTGAGAGATAAAGGTCAGGCGGCAGGAAATCCGCTTCCCGCAACAGCCGGGCATGCCAATAGGAAGCCCAGCCTTCGTTCATGATCTGGCAAGCGAATACTGGATGGAAATAAAACGATTCCTCGCGCACAGCCAGAAAGATATCACGCTCCCACTCTTCCATATCTGGTGCATGGCGCGCAATGAACCATAGCAAATCGAATTCGGGCCGCGGAGGCAGAGAAAACAGCGTAGCCTTCTCTTCAGGCTCAGCAGCGCATTCTCCTGTCAAGTGCTGATAACGCTCTTGAAATGCCGGTGGCGTGGCATCAGGTGTGGGCAGGCCTTTTCTGAGCGCTTCGTTTGCATACGAAGATCGATAAAGCGGCTGGTCGAGATCGACATGCGGCTCCAGCGCTAATGCAGCGTCGAGCACCGCCTCCACCCTTTCCTGGCCATATTTCTCCAGAGCGGCATCAATGCGGCGCGCCCGGGCAGCGGTCTGCTCCAGCACCTGTCCCCCGGCCATGTCCATGAAATGAGCGAAGAGAAAATTGTTCTTGGCAAAATCGGCATGGCCGATCACATGGGCAATTACAAGGGTGTTTTCTGCCACTGAGTTTTCTTGCACCAGATAGGCGTGGCAGGGATCGCCGGGGAACATGACTTCGAAAATACGTGAGTGGCCCATGCTCTGGCGAATCAACTGCTGGATGTAGCGCACGCCAAAGGACCAGTGGGCCATGCGTACCGGCAGGCCGTAGACCGCGACTTCGGTCATGAAACTGTGCGGCACCATTTCAAAGGCAACCGGGTAGTGATCCAGTCCGAGTCTGGTCGCCAGTTGCTCCAGTTGGTGCGCATAGTCTTGCAGTTGCGATATGTCGGGGGCGCTCATGAAACCTCGCTGAACTGGATTTCCTGCATCAGGAGCTTGCGAATAGCATTCCAGACATCTTCCTGATTGGTCAGAATGCTGGTGCCGATATACGCGCCTTTTTTTTGCTGGTGACTGCAGATGGCACGCATTTCCGTTTCAGACATGCTGGGCAGGCCGGGAACGGTTTCGACATAGCCGATGTAATTCGTCACTTCATTTAACTGTTGCAAGGTTTCGGTCGCAGCCTGGCGATCTTCGGAAAAATTTTCGCCGTCAGACGCGTAGAAAAGATAACTGTTGTACTGCGCCGCATCGTATTCCGCGTGCATCATCTCCAAGGCCAGCTTGAAAACAGTAGAAGCGCTGGTGCCGCCGGTGCCGGTCACCTGAAAGAACTCAGATTCCGGAAACTCCCAAGCCTGAGTGGTGTGGGCGACAAAACGTACTTCGACACTGGCATACTTGCGCCGGATTCCTTGCAGAGCGAAAAAGAAAAAACTCTTGGCCAGTTTGCGCTCGGCTTCGGTCATGCTGGCCGAGACATCCAGAGCAAAGATCACGACGGCACTGGTGATGGGCTTCAAGCGCTCCACCAGCGGCTTGAAACGCAAATCTTCGTTACGGAAACTACTGCCGCCAGGCTGAATGGCGCGGCGCTTGATGGCTTCTTTGACTGTACGCCGCCGGTCCAGGCGGGAAGGCGCGCCGTGACGGTCCCAGCCTTCACGCTGGAACTCCTCCTCGGGCAAGGTGGCCTTGCGTCGCGGCTGCAGATCGGGTAAGCGCAACTGCTCCCAGAGCAGGTCGAGGACTTCATCGAAGCTGAGTTCGAGCACCAGTTGGATTTCTCCTTCCACTTGGTTGCCCTGGCCGGATTTTTCCTCGGGGGTCTGGGCACCACGGCGAAGCACGTCGCCGGCATGGCCACTGCCTTGGCCGACACCATTCTTGGCGTCCCCACCCATATCACTCAAGCGAAAACGAGCATGCTCCAGCAGCCGTACCGGAATTTGTAATGGCTGCTGTGGCCCGGTCATAACATCTGTACTGGCGATGATTTCAGGCAACATCCGCTGCACGCCTTCCCGCAACTTAGCATTGTGGCGCAACAGGTCGCGAGAACCACGCGAGAACAGGCCGTACCAGCGGGTGGAAGTGGAAATCGTCAGACGATTTCTCATGCCGTTGCCTCTCGCCCATAACGTGGCAGGTGGCTTAGTACCCTTGGCTGTCCTGGTTTATGCAGGGAGACAGCCGGGCAGACTTGCGTGGTCCATTGCATGGCCGTCTTACTCCTGCGACATCAGTGTTGTGACGTAATGGAGCGCTTCGCGCGCACCATGAGCGTCGTAGCCATACTCTTTAATCAGACGCTGTTCGACATCGGAAATTTTCTGGCGGGTATTTTCGTCCGGACGAGCGCTGGAGTCGATCAATCGCAGGGTGTCGCGGCGCTGCTCGAAAAGCAACTCCTGGATGGCGTCGTAGAGCTGCGGCTGGCTGTCCAGAGAGAATTTTTCCGAGCGCTTGTAGGAGGCCATGGCTTTACGCACGATCTCCTGGCGAAACGAGTACTTGCCCGATTCCGAGATATGAATTTTCTCTTCAACAGAACGCAAAAAGCGCTCGTTCGGCTTGCGCTCCTCGGCGGTCATCGGGTCGCGCGCAGCATGATTGTGAAGAGCGGCCTCAATTTCATCGAGGTACTTATCCAGCAATTCCTGAGCTTCCTCTTCGAAAGAAATGAACAGGGCCTTCTGTACGTCCTGTTTGACCCAGCGGTTGTAGAAGTATTTGCGCGTAAGCACCAGAAAATCCAGCCACTTGCGCTTTCTCTTGGGTTCGATGCGGACGTCGGTTTCGATGCTGTCCTTCAGCGTGAGCAACACTTCCATGGTGGTCAGGCTGCTGGCATCTGCTCGGATGATGGCATTGGATAGGGCATTCACCACAAAGCGCGGGGAAACGCCCGAAAGACCTTCGTCCGGAGACTTGTTAAATTTCTTGTCGCTGCCATTCGAGTTAGCACTAGCACCTTCGATCTCTTCATCGGCCCACATGCGCACCCGGTTGACTAAATCCTGTTCCTTGCTTTCGGCATCAATCAGGCGCGTGAAAATCGAAAACACCGCCGCTACATTTAGTGCGTGAGGATCCAGATGGACGGAGCGGAAGGTAGGTGCAGCCGAGGAAATCAGCTTGTGATAGATGTGTGCCTCTTCATGGTAATCCATGGTGTAGGGCACTTGAATGATCACCATCCGGTCCAGCAGGGCTTCGTTTTCGCTTTCCTGCAAGAACTTACGGAATTCAGCAAGGTTGGTGTGAGCGATGATTGTTTCATCCAGATAGATCAGCGGAAAGCGCGACACCTTGACGTTCTTCTCTTGGGTCAAGGTCAGCAGTAGGTAGAGAAACTCGCGCTTGACCTTCAGAATTTCGATCATCTCCAACATGCCACGGCTGGCGGCATAAACTGCTCCCGACCAGGACCAAGCACGCGGATCGCCTTCATCCCCATATTCGGCGACTTTCGACAAGTCGATCGAGCCTACCAGATCAGCCAGATCGGCAGTGGTGGGATCATGGGGTGCATAGGTGCCGATACCGACGCGCCTGGCTTCTGACAGGAAAATGCGCTCCACCGGCATTTCCAGGAAGTTGCCATTGTGTTCCTCTTCCAGACGGCTGTGGCAATGAGGGCATAGTTCGCCCCGGACTTCCACCCCATAGTTTTTTAAGAAGGAGGCGCGCATGGCATGCGGAATCAGATGCAGAGGAGACTCATGTACCGGGCAGCCCTTGATGCCGTATAGCGCGCCAGCTTCGGTATTGCTGTATTCCTCTAGGCCGCGCTTGATCAGAATCACCAAGCTTGACTTGCCGCCTGAAGGCGGCCCTAGCAGTAACAACAGGCGGCGTCCGACTTCCGAGCCAGCGGCGGCGGCCTTAAAGTAATCCATGACGCGGGCGATGGATTCATCGACGCCAAACAACTCTTTGTCAAATAAGCGCGAATACATCTTGCCGTCTTCATCCGTTTCCTGGGTCCAACAGATCATGTCCCACATGTACTGATGTGAGCTTCTCACTGCACCCGCCGGATCTTCCTTGAAAACGGTTTCCAGGAAGCTGGAAAACGATCCGGACCAGTGGACCTCGCGCTGCTGCTGCGAAAAGGCAACCAGACTTCCCATGAAATCCTGGTTATCTTGCTTTGTCCCGGATGCTTGAAAACTCGTCATGTCTTGTTGCCTTTTAATGGTGAACTCTCTGAGAGTGGACAAGCAATCAGACTTGTCGTTTCGTCACAGAAAAAATGGTTGTAAAACTGAAGTCACCTTCAATTTTACTGTTGACTAAACAATAATCGCTTGAAGAGACAAAAATCAAATGTAGTCGAGAACGAATTAACAATAGATAACAACTTTGAAGCAGCGATGCTGTCACGATGAATGACCTAACAGAAAGATGCTGGGAAGACGAAATTGGATTGACATTGAGCAACACATCTATGTTGTGAGGATGATATTAATTCTGCCTGCGAGGAACATTGATGATTTTCACAATTCTAACTCGCTTGTTTTCCTGTGCTCTTGAAAGCTTTCCGGTAGCAGAGAAACTGGCTTTTGAATCCCACTTTTGATGCAGGCAAGAATAGACCCTCGTTAGAGCGACCAGATCCGAATAACTGCCACGCACATGGACTTGTAGCGAGCTGAAGTTACTTGAAAAGAAGATGACTCCGTGTTGAAACCCAAAGTTCTTGTGGTCAACGATCATTCAGCCAGCCTGCTGGCCCTGCAAAGCATCTTGACGGGCGCTGACCAAAAAGAAGAGTACGAAGTATTAACTGCCTTGTCGGGCGAAGAAGCCCTTAGGCTAATCTTGCAGCACAACTTTGCTGTGGTGCTGCTTGATGTGAACATGCCGGTAATGGACGGTTTTGAAACCGCAGAAATCATTCACTCTCATCCACGTACCGCCACTACTCCAATCATCTTTGTTACGGCCCACTTTGCCGATGAGATGCACAAGCTCAAAGGCTATCAGAAGGGCGCGGTGGACTATTTGTTCACTCCCGTCATTCCCCAGATCCTGCAAAACAAGGTGTCAGTGTTTGTCGACCTAGCCAAAAAAAACCTGCAGCTTGAACACAAGACCTACGAACTGGCTGAACTCAACCGCGATCTGCGGGTGCAACAAATGCAGGATCTGCGACGCGTCAATGCCACCTTGGAAGCAGAAATTATCGAGCGCCGCCAGGCAGAGGAACGCGCCCATGGCCTGGCCACGCGTGACGCCTTGACCGATCTGCTCAACCGACGCTCACTAATGGAACATCTGGAGCATGCGATTTCCCGGGCCGGGCGCCAAGGAAAGGGCTTGGCGGTGCTGTTTCTTGATTTGGATAAATTCAAAACCATCAACGATACCTTGGGGCATGACGTAGGTGATGGCCTGCTGATTAAGGTCGCCAATCGGATCACTGAGTGCGTGCGCGACTCGGATGTGGTGGCGCGCTTGGGAGGCGACGAATTCGTGATCTTGATGGAGGGTTTGAATGCATACACCGATGCTGCCGAGCTTTCGCGCAAAATCGTGGACGCCAATGCACCGCCTTTCCAGATATCGGGCCATACCGTGCAGACCTCGGCCAGCATCGGCATCAGCTTCTATCCCCAGGATGGAGAGGATGTCCAGACCCTGATGAAGAACGCCGACCTGGCCATGTACCACGCCAAGCAGCAACAGCGTGGCAGCGTCCAGTTTTTTCACGAAGAACTGAATGTGCGGCTGCAGGAAAAAATCAGGCTTGAGCGTGAATTGCAAAGTGCGCTGACAAACCAGGAGTTCGAACTTCACTACCAGGCCAAGGTGGATATCACTTCTGGCCGGGTGACAGGAGTGGAGGCGCTGCTACGCTGGCACCACCCCGAACTGGGGCTGATCAGCGGCGCCGATTTCATTGATGCCGCGTCCGAAAGCGGCTTACTGGTGCCGATCGGGGAATGGGTGATCCAGGCCGCCTGCGCCCAAGCTAGTATCTGGCGGGATACGGATTCTGTGCTACGCCAGGTGCCAATCGCTATCAACGTGGCCATTCCCCAGATTCATAACGAGTTGCCGGAAATCATCCTCAAGGCGTTGCGGCGCCACAACCTGCCGCCTTCCTGCCTGCAATTGGAAGTCACGGAACAGTTGCTCATCCTCGACCTGGAAAAAACCACGTCCGTCCTGAAGCAGATCAGTGAAACCGGAATCACGATTGCCATTGATGACTTCGGCACCGGTTATTCCTCTCTGTCGGTATTGAAGTCACTGCCGATCGACATCCTGAAAATAGACCAATCCTTCGTGCGCGACCTAGGTCTCAGGATCGGCGACAATGCCATTGTGGCCGCTATTATCAACATGGCCCGTGCGCTGGCACTGCGAGTCGTGGCGGAAGGCGTGGAAACGGAAGAGCAACTGGCTATTCTCAAGAGTTTGGGATGCGACGAATACCAAGGCTTCCTGTATGGGCATCCGCAAAAGGCAGAGGTCCTGATGCAGCAAATGCGTCAAGTCGTTGGGGCTTGAGCTTTTTTCCTTGCCGCTCGTCCGCCATGACTGGTAAGTTTGGCCATGGCCGCCCCCTTTTATGAAATCAAGGCGAACTGCATGGATGAACTGGATCCAACTCAATTACTTCGTACTCTGGCAGCGCTGAAAAAAGGAGATTTTTCAGCGCGCATGCCTACCGACTTGACAGGCACGGCTGGCAAGATAGCCGATACGCTCAACGACATCATTGAAACCAATCAGCGGCTGGAAGAGGGCATCACCACTGCCAGCCAGGTGATTGGTCAGGAAGGGCGCCTGGCGCAACGCATTACGGTACCGCTGGCCGTAGGCGGCTGGGCCAATACCGTCAATGCGGTCAATCACCTCATCGACGACCTTGTACGTCCCACCCAGGAAATAGCGCGGGTAGTGGGCGCGGTCGCCAAGGGCGATCTGTCTCAGTGTGTGGCCTTGCATGCCGATGGCTTACCCCTACAAGGCCAATTTCTGCAATCGGCCACCACCGCTAATGCAATGGTCACACAGCTGGCTTCATTTGCGTCGGAGGTCACGCGGGTGGCACGCGAAGTCGGCACGGAAGGCAAACTGGACGAACAGGCCACTGTCCCAGGCGTGGCAGGCACCTGGAAAGATCTGACAGATTCGGTCAACTCTATGGCCGACAACCTCACCGGTCAAGTGCGCAACGTTGCGGAGGTCACCACCGCAGTGGCTAATGGCGACTTATCCAAGAAGATCACGGTCGATGTGCGTGGCGAGATGCTGCAGTTAAAAGACACGATCAACACGATGGTCGATCAGCTGCGCTCCTTTGCCTCGGAGGTCACGCGGGTGTCGCGCGAGGTCGGCACCGAAGGACGGCTGGGTGGCCAAGCCTACGTGCCGGGCGCGGCTGGCACCTGGAAAGACCTGACTGACAACGTCAACTCCATGGCTGGTAACCTCACCGGTCAGGTGCGCAACATTGCCCACGTGACCACGGCAGTAGCGAATGGCGACCTATCCAAAAAAATTACGGTCGACGTCAAGGGTGAGATGCTTGAGCTGAAAGACACCATCAATGGCATGGTCGATCAACTGTCTTCGTTTTCATCCGAGGTTACGCGAGTGGCGCGCGAAGTTGGTACCGAAGGCAAGCTTGGCGGCCAGGCTCAGGTGGACGGCGCCGCCGGCACCTGGAAGGACCTGACCGACAACGTTAATTCCATGGCCAGCAACCTGACCGGTCAAGTGCGCAACATTGCCGAGGTCACGACTGCGGTGGCGTATGGTGACCTATCCAAAAAAATCACGGTCGATGTGCGCGGCGAGATACTGGAGCTGAAAAACACCATCAACGTGATGGTTGACCAACTGAATTCCTTTGCCTCTGAAGTAAGCCGGGTGTCGCGCGAAGTCGGTACCGATGGAAGGCTGGGCGGACAAGCTTCGGTGCCGGGCGTGGCCGGCACCTGGAAAGACCTGACCGACAACGTCAACTCCATGGCCAGCAACCTGACTGGTCAGGTCAGGAATATCGCCGAAGTTACGACTGCAGTTGCCCGAGGCGACCTGTCCAAAAAAATTGATGTCGATGTCCAGGGAGAAATCCTGGAATTGAAGAACACCATCAACAACATGGTCGACCAGTTGCGCTCCTTTGCGTCCGAAGTCACGCGGGTGGCGCGCGAAGTCGGCACCGAAGGCAAACTTGGCGGACAAGCCCAGTTAGAAGGCGCTGCTGGTACTTGGAAAGATCTGACCGACAGCGTCAATTTCATGGCTGCCAACCTGACCGAACAGGTACGAGGAATTGCCAGCGTGGTCAGTGCCGTGGCCAAGGGCGACCTGAAAAAGAAAATGACGGTCGCCGCCCGTGGCGAAATTGCCGAACTGGCCAACACTATCAACGAAATGACGGATACCCTGGCTATTTTTGGCGACCAAACCACGTCAGTGGCACGTGAAGTGGGGATAGAAGGCAAGCTAGGCGTACAGGCTCGTGTACCGGGCGCGACCGGTACCTGGAAGGATGTGACCGATAACGTCAACGGTTTGGCAACAACCTTGACCACGCAGTTACGCGCCATCGCCGATGTGGCAACAGCCGTGACCAGAGGTGACCTGTCGCGTTCGATTCAATTCGAATCGCGCGGGGAAGTGTCCTACTTGAAAGACAACATCAACGAAATGATCCGCAACCTGCGGGAAACAACGGAAAAAAATGCCTGTCAGGATTGGCTCAAAACCAACCTCGCGCGTTTTACCCGGATATTGCAGGAGCAGCGTGAACTTAGAACTATGGCCAATCTCTTGCTGGAAGAGTTGGCGAGTCTACTTTCCGTTCAGTACGGTGCCTTTTATATCAAAAATTCCGGCGGCAGGACCGAGGTGCTGGAAAAGGTGGCTGGCTATGCCAATATGGATGACATCAGCTATCCGACCACCTTCAAACTGAGCGAAGGCCTGGTAGGACAATGCGCGGTACAGAAGCGCAAGATCTGGCTCAAGGATTTGCCACCTGACTACATTTCCATTACTTCTGCACTAGGCGCGGCGCCACCACGGCAGCTAGTCCTGCTGCCGATCGTATTCGAGCAGCAGGTCAAGGCAGTAGTGGAACTGGCCGCACTTGATCCTTTCGAGCCGACCCAAATGGCCTTCCTAGAGCAGCTAATGGATGCTGTGGCGGTGGTGCTCAATACCCTTGAAGCCCACAATCGCACCGAAAGTCTGCTGACTCAGTCCCAATCACTGGCCCAGGAACTGCAGCAAACCAACCAGGAACTGGCAGACAAGGCGCGTCTGCTGTCTACCCAAAACTTTGAAGTGGAACGCAAGAACTCTGAAGTGGAGCAGGCTAAACTGGCCTTGGAAGACAAGGCAGCGCAACTGGCCTTGTCTTCCAAGTACAAGTCAGAATTCCTGGCCAACATGTCGCACGAACTGCGCACCCCTCTGAACAGCCTGCTGATTCTGGCCGAACAACTGAGCGACAATGCGGACGGCAATCTCACTAAGATGCAGGTCGACTTTGCCCGAACTATTCATGGCTCGGGCAGCGATCTGCTTACCCTGATTAACGACATCCTGGACCTATCCAAGATCGAATCCGGAATTGTCTCTTTGGAAGTGGGGGCTTACCAGTTGCAGAATCTAGCGCAATTCATCGAGCGCACCTTTCGCCATATGGCCGAAGCCAAGCGTTTGCAATTCTCGGTGAAGATGGCAGACAACCTGCCGCAAGCCATCATGACCGATGCCACCCGCCTGCATCAGATTCTCAAGAACCTGCTATCGAATGCCTTTAAGTTCACGCCCCGGGGCGAAGTCACTCTGCAGGTCGGCATTGCTCGCACCGGCTGGAGCGCCAATCATCCCAGCTTGAGCCAGGCCGATACTGTGGTGGCTTTCAGCGTGATCGATACCGGGGTCGGTATTGCCAGCGACAAGCTGCAATTGATCTTCGAAGCCTTCCAGCAGGCCGATGGCAGCACCGCTCGAAAATATGGCGGCACTGGTTTGGGTCTGTCGATCAGTCGCGAACTGGCACGCCTTCTGTCAGGCGAGATCAAGGTCAAGAGCGAACTGCAGGAAGGCAGCACCTTTACCCTGTTCCTGCCCTATAACCGCAGTGGCTTCGTCGATGGAGAATGGCACGAACCAAGCCGGCTCGACAATCCCGACCTCGATACATTGGAAGTCGCGCTGCATAGTCATAGCGGCGAAACTTTCTTCCAGCCTGTTAAGCACCAGCCATTGCTCGTGTTCGAACAGGAGCCCGAAGAAAAAGCAGCGCAAGTCGCCGAGAATGCTCCCAGCCGAGTATTGCACAGTGATGTGGAGGCCTTTCACGTGCAGGATTTAAAAGATGACCTGTTGCCCGAGGTAACGGAGGAAAGCACCTTTGATGACAGAGCAATTGCCACACCGGGTGATGCGACGGTCCTGATCGTGTGTGACGATCCACAATTCGCTAAAAACCTACTGCTACTGGGACGCAAGATGCGCTTTCAGGGAATTGTGACCCTGCATGCGGATGCGGCTCTAGCTCTGGCGCGCGACTACTTGCCCACTGCCATCTTTCTGGACCTGGACTGGCCAGAGTTCGATGGCTTCGCCGTGCTCAGCCGACTCAAGCGCGATCCGTCAACTCGACATATTCCGGTCCATGTTCTGTCTAACCAGAATCTACGCGAACAAAGCTTACGCCAAGGCGCTATTTCCTATCTGGCCAAACCGGCGAGTGAGCAACGGTTGCAGGAAGAATTCGAGCACATCGAACATTTTCTGAGCGCTCACAAACGCAAGCTGTTGATCGCGGACACCGATCCCATGCAGCGCAATGCCCTTGTCGAACTGATCGCAGGTACGGACGTTGAGATCACCATGGCAGAAACAGGTGAAGAGGCGCTGGCCGCCCTGCGTCAGGACACTTTCCAGTGCATGATTCTGGATCTAAATTTACAGGACATGGACGGGAGTGAACTACTCACTGCTATCGGTGAAGACGAGGCTTTGCGTAAGGTTCCGGTTGTGATCTATACCGCCCAGGATCTGGAGCAATCGCAGCGAGAGCACCTACAAGGAATGGCCCAGACACTCATCATCAAGGATGCACGCTCACCTGAACATTTGTTGGAAGAAACGGCCTTGTTTCTGCACCAGGCCCAGTCGAGCATGCCTGAATCCAAAAAACGCATGCTCGAGAAAAGCCAGGCGAACAATCAGAGTTTAGCAGGACGGCGCGTACTGATCGTGGACGACGACCTGCGCAATATCTTTGCCCTAAGTTCAGTACTGGAGCGGCAGAAAATGGAAGTTCTGTTCGCAGAAAATGGTCGTCACGGCATTGAAGTGCTGGAAAAAAATCCGGATATAGAAATCGTGCTGATGGATATCATGATGCCGGAAATGGATGGGTATGAGACCATGCGCGCCATCCGTCATATTCCGCGCTTTAAGCATTTGCCCATCATCACCTTGACGGCAAAAGCGATGAAAGGTGACCGCGACAAGTGCATCGCCGCCGGTGCCTCGGATTACATCACCAAACCGGTAGACGTGGCTCAGTTGTTGTCCCTAATGCGGGTGTGGCTGCACCATTGAAGTGCTAATGCAGTGAAACGACTCAAGTTGGCTGAGCCGATAGGGCTTGATGCGTCCAACTTGGGTGTAACCAACAAGCGTCTTCATCTGCAACACAACCAATTTCCGAAGGGGAGAGTATGCGCGCAGCGCAAACAAAACGCCTGATCGTGGCCATTACCGGAGCCAGCGGCGTGGTATATGGGGTGCGCATGCTGCAGCATTTGCGCGCCAGCGGCGCCTGCGAAGTGCACTTGGTGATGTCCTCAGCCGCATTGCTGACGGCCACGCAGGAACTCTCCATGGCGCGCAGCGATATCGAAGCCTTGGCCGATGTCGTACACAACAACCGCGAAGTGGGTGCCAGCATTGCCAGCGGCTCGTTTCGTACTGAAGGGATGGTAATCGCTCCCTGCTCTATGAAAACGCTGGCAGCGGTCGCGCACGGCTTTGCTGACAACCTGATCGCCCGCGCCGCAGACGTTATCCTAAAGGAACGCCGCCGGCTAGTACTTCTGCCGCGGGAAACGCCCTTGAACTTGGCGCACCTGCGCAATATGCAAAGCGTGACGGAAATGGGCGGCATCATTTTTCCGCCGGTTCCCGCTTTTTATGCTCAGCCGCAAAGCTTGGAAGACGTGATTGACCATACTGCGGCCCGCGTCCTCGACCTGTTTTCTTTGCCGGAAGTGCCCGGACTTGCGCGCTGGCAGGGCATTCGCAAAAATCCCGAAGAAGACGCCTGACCCTCCATAGTTTTTTTTCAAGACTAGGCCAAGAGTAGGAAGCTAGGCTCTTTAGCTTACGCCCTCGTCATAGTCGGGAATTTCAGGCGGCGTATCATCCGGCATGATCTCCGGCCCCTGGGGAATACCGGGATTGACAGGCTCTTCCAAGGGTGGAATGATTTCTGGCTGATTGGGGAAGCCAGGCTCGATCTCCGGGCCAGGGTTGGGCGTGATCGGTATTTCCTGTGGTGTGCCTGGATTGATGTGACCGTGGACAAAGAAGGGATGGCGCATAATACTGCTCTCCTGAATGGAAGCGGATGAATCTGACTTGATACGCCAGAGCATTCTGTAATTACATAGGCATGCAATTTTCATTCCTGACATCCAGGCAGGCCGGGCAGGGCATGTTTTTTTAACACCCGTACTGCATACGAACTGCTGTCCTGCGCTGGGTCAAGCTCATAAATTCTGCGGGACTGATGCTAACAGTCATGCCGACCTTCTCTCACCTGTGCACCTTCTCCTTGTCCGACACCGCCTGGCAATTAAGACAGTTTTTTTTCCGGAATCCAGGCCAAACATGAAAACAACACCTGCTTCCGCTGGCAAAGCGACCGAAAGATCTGCTCCGCTTGCACGTAATCTCGGGCAGAAAACGCAGCCTGCAGCGCCGCTGCAAGGTCCGCCGGTGCCGGATGACGCTGCGGATAAAATAGAAGAGACATTCTTGAGCGAGTCCGTGTCCAAGCCTGCCGCCGGCGCATTGTCCGGCCGTAGCAAACGGGCAGAACATTATTTTTTGCGCCGCGTGGTGCTGTTTTACGGCGTCACCTTCCTGTTCATGCTGATGCTGACAGCCATCTGGTTTGCTTCCAGTGTGCTGCTGATGATCTTTGCCTGTTCGCTGATGGCGATCCTGTTGTACGACCTGACGGGACGGATCCGGAAGTACCTGCCACTTTCGCATACTGTCGCCCTGAGCTTTCTAGTTGTGTCGGTATGTGTGGTTTTTGGCAGCGGCGCCTGGTTGATAGCACCTCAAATCAGTGAACAGGCCCAACAGTTGGCAGAAGCCTTGCCAAAGGCCTTGCAGGGTTTACAGGTGGAACTGGCCCAAACAAAGATCTTCAAGGATTTGTTGTCTTCTTTGCCAGAAGCAAAGGATATTATTTCCGAGTTTAGTGGTGTGTTGCCCAAAGCGGGCTTGTTTTTTGGTGGCTTGGTGGGAGGATTGGCCAACTTCATCATCATCATCTTCGTCGGCATCTACCTTGCGGTCCAACCGCATACCTATATCAATGGCTTCGTGCGCCTAATGCCACCGCACAAGCGGGCGCGCACCCGAGAAGTACTGGATGAAATCGGCATGACGCTGGGTCAGTGGCTGGCTGGCAAGCTGCTCTCGATGATCGTGGTTGGGTTTTGTTCTGCCGTTGGCCTGCTGCTGCTGGATGTCCCCTTGGCCTTAATCCTCGGTGTGCTGATCGGCGTGCTCGACTTCATTCCTTATTTGGGACCCATCCTGGCAGGCATTCCGGCGGTATTGATTGCCTTTTCAGTGGGGCCGGATTTGGCTCTGTACACGCTGCTGCTGCTGCTGGCTTTGCAGGGCCTGGAAGGTTACCTGTTGATTCCCCAGGTAGAACGTCGCACCGTCGCTTTGCCGCCTGCGGTGACCATCCTGATGCAGGTCTTGTTGGGAACACTATTTGGACTGACGGGTGTGGCTTTGGCAACGCCTTTGGCGGCTGTGGTGGCCACATTGGTGATCGCGCTATATGTGCAGGATGTGTTAGGAGACAAAGTCAAAACGCCATCCGAGCAGAGCCAGGAAGAAAAATCCTGAGGTGACCACGCTACAGCGCGCCGCTTGTTTTGGCACTGTGGTAGATATCGTGAAATTCATGTCTTCGGACAGGCCCTATCAACCCGCTCTGGAAATGGATGAAGCCGTGTCCGTGAAATTACCCGGCAATGATGCGGCATGCGCTTGGACAAAGACGTGGTGGATGCGTGTATTGAAGTGTTGAAAAAGACTTGTTCACGCCCCAATTTTTAGGGGGGGGGTGAAAGTTGGATGGACAATTGCAAAACCGCGCTTGGAGCAAGCGGGGAAGAGGGCGCCTTCAAACAAAATGGCTGTCTTTGCATTGAGCAAAGACAGCCATGGATGATTACTGCAGCAGGCTGCGCAGCATCCAAGCATTCTTTTCGTGAATCTGCATGCGCTGGGTCAGTAGATCTGCGGTCGGCTCATCAGATATTTTTTCCACGCACGGAAACATTTCGCGCGCCGTGCGGGTAACTGCTTCCTGGCCTGCGACCAATTCGGCAATCATCGCTTCAGCACTGGGCACACCTTCGGCTTCCTTAATCGAGGACAGTTCGGAAAACGCCTTGTAGGAACCCGGCGCGGGATAGCCCAGGGCGCGGATACGCTCGGCAATCACATCGACCGCGTCCGCCAGCTCGACATAATGCGTCTCGAACA
>JBBSSV010000007.1:0-18153 GCA_038241705.1 Burkholderiales bacterium
CAGGTGCTGCTATTGCAGTCTGCTGTCCAGCAAAGCCCGAGGCTGTCGCCGTGCCCTTGCTGGACTCTGGCAATGCGTAACGGCTGTCGCGCTGCAATTGCGTCAGGTCAGGCGGAATATCAAGGCTGGGAGCTTTGCTGGCGCTTTTGTAATCGATGCGATCGGGTTCGAGCACGGAGCCGATTGAACTGCAACCGGCCAAACCGACCAGCGTGGCCGCAGCCACTATGGTAATCAAAGGATGGGAAACCTTCAGGCATTTTATCTTGCTGCGTTGAGCCATGTAAACTCTCTTCCGAATACTCGTGTCAATCGGGCCAGACTGGTCAAGGGGTTGGACAGCGAGCAATACACCTCACCCTGTTTGTTGCCAATCTTCGATATTTTATTTCAATACACCTGCCTCGCGCAGCGCCGAACGTACTACCTCATGGTATTGCTCGGCCAAAGCAACCAACGGCAGACGAATGCCGGATTCGATCATTCCCATCTCCTGCAATGCCCACTTCACAGGCAAGGGATTAGGCTCGACAAACAGCTTGTCATGCAAGACAGCAATTTGGTTATTGATGCGAATGGCTTCGGCTACGTTCCCCTGAATGGCGGCTGCGCACAATTGGCGCATAGCGCGCGGGGCAACGTTGGCAGTTACGGAGATGTTGCCTTTAGCACCGCAGAACATCAAGGCCATGGCCGTGGCGTCGTCACCTGAATACAGTGCAAACGAAGAAGGCAACCGCCGCAACAATTCGATGCCGCGAGCGATGTTGGCAGTCGCATCTTTCAGACCAACAATACCCGGTACCTGAGACAGACGCAGAGTCGTATCGTTGCTCAGATCAGCCACGGTACGACCGGGAACGTTATACAAAATCACCGGTAGATCCACCGCTTCGGCAATAGTCTTGAAATGCTGGTACAGACCTTCCTGGCTAGGACGGTTGTAGTAGGGCACCACTTGTAGCGAGGCGCTAGCGCCCACCTTAGTGGCATGCTGGGTCAGCATGATGGCTTCAGTGGTGGAGTTGCCACCCGCGCCGGCGATCACAGGAACGCGGCCCGCAGTATGCTCGACCGTTATCCGAATCAGTTCGAAATGCTCGTCCATGTCAACCACCGGCGACTCGCCTGTGGTACCGACAACAACGATACCGTCGGTGCCCTCTGCAATGTGCCAATCAATCAAACGGCGCAGGCCCGGCATGTCAAGGCTGCCGTCCGGATGCATGGGAGTGACAATCGCTACTAAGCTGCCTTGAATCATGATGGTGCCCGGAAAAATTTTAAAAGCCCGATTGTAGCGGATCGGCCAGTTTCTGCACGGCCGGTTTCTAATTAAAACAGGCGCAGTTGCAAAGGTAAAAACGAAAAATGAGATTCAGCTTCGGTTGCGCTGTGCAGAGCAGGAAATTTCAGCGCACACAATCGTTGCACCATTGCCGATTTAGGTTGCTCGACATAGCCATCTTCAAACGCCACTACGCGCATGCCCGACTGCCCTACCTGTCCTAAGTTCATCCAGGACAGCAGTTCGCCAGGTTGTAATAGAAAGGCGGGATTAGAAGGCTTGCCGAATTGTCCGTTACCCGTGCCAAAGGTTTCATAGATCAGGACCCCACCAGGCGCCAGACTTTCCAAAATCAATGGCAATAATGGGCGATGCAGGTAGTTGACCACCACCACTGCCTTAAACTGCTCTGGGGAAAACGGCCAGACTGACCTGGCATCGTTACCCGTATGCGCTTCCAGGTCATGCTGCAGGATCTCGACTCCTGTCCCGACTGCGCGCTTCAGCGCGACGATGTCGCGATCCACCGCCTGTACCTGGTGCCCTTGCTGCGCGAGCCAATGAGTGTGCCGGCCACTGCCGCAGGCCAGGTCCAGCACTTTGGCCTCTCCGGCTGGAATCAAGGGCGCAAAACGGGTTACCCAAGCCGAAGGGCTCTCCAGTATGTGGGCTGTTGAGGAAGTTTTGGTCATGGCATTTTTATTGATCAACTATACGTAGCGACACTAACAGCTGTGCCGCTCACAATTTTTTTAGGCTCAATCCGACAAATAGTATTCAACCGTCGAAACCACGCGCACCTGCTTGATATGGGGATTGTTGTTATCGCGCTCGCCAATGCTGAACTGGCCCTGCGAAGCCTGACGGATCTTGCCCAGTTTGCTGTCGGAGTCACCCGCAAACTTCATGGCGACCTCGCGCGCCTTACGTGTGGCTTCCTCGATCATCTCGGGCTTGACTGCATTCAAACGCGTAAACAGATACTCCGGCTTGGTCTGATAATCCCCACTGCCGAAGACGATGCCCTGCTTACCCAGTTCGGTCATGTCGCTCATCATCCCGCGCACCTGATCAATGTGCGTCGAATAAACCGTCAATGTTTGCTGGGCGATATAGCGAAATTCTGCCTGGCTATTGTCACCGTAGCGCTGTGCCGAACGGTCACTGATATCGGGGGCAGAGCGGGTGATTTCATCGCGCTCGATGCCTTTTTTTTGCAGGAAATCCATAATCTTGACGCTGTCCGCATCAACGCGCTCATAAAGCTGCTCTAGGTCATTGCTGGCTATGCTGAACTGGATCGGCCAGATGACGATGTCTGCGGGGTATTCTCGTTCGGCCAAACCTTTAACAGTCACTGAACGGTCGTAATCCTTGATGCGGATGGCGGCGTCGCTCAGGAGGTAGCCCAAGGTCGCCAGCCCGAAGAAGATAAAAACCCCGAGAATAAGCGCAGCGATCCGGTCGCGATTAGGCATGGGTACCTCCTAGTATTCAGAACGTGACAATTCGACAGGATAGCGCATCTACTTTAACTGCCTTCTAGGCAGGCTTCCTACCAACTTGTGGCATAAAAAAGCTTTACGACCCTGTTCAGGAGGCCTATCTGCACCTATCAGTCAAAATCGATCCATGAAAGTAATGGGCATTGCCTGGCCAAGCACGGGTGCATTACCCTCTTCCTGTTGCAGCAGGTTTTCCAGAGTCACGCTGTCGAGTTCTGCCAAAAAGGCCTGGGCTGCGCGGGCCAGCACGCCTTTCAGTACGCAAGAAGAAAAGTAGATGCAACCCTGAGTTTCAGGATTGAAGCATTCGGCGATCTGAAAATCGGGTTCGGTCTGGCGCACCACTTCCCCAATGCGGATCGTCCCCGGTTCCCGTTTGAGCCGCAAGCCGCCGTGTCGGCCACGTGTGGTTTCGATCAACCCCAGCAGGCCCAACTGATGCACGACCTTGGTGAGATGGTTCTTGGCAATGCCTTGAGTGTCTGCGATATCCTGAATCGTAATCAGATGCTCCCGATTCTTGGCCAGGTACATCAGCGTCCGGAGCGAATAGTCCGTATAGGAAGTCAATCGCATAGCATGTCCTGGCAAATTGTGAGTGCGTAAAGCACGATTTGATTCTATCCGTTCTTGGAGTTTCGCTGCATCTAAATCGGCTTGCTGGACTTTGCCGTCAACACGCCGATTGCACTGTATTACATGCAGGGCATGCGCATAACGGCGGCCCACGACCATGCGGTGCTGTTTAAGATGTATGGCATGCCGAGCATCGGCCTACAGTTGTTCTGCATGCGCGGCTTAAGTGACCGCCTGGCTTAGACCGACAAGAGTAGCCTCATTTTCATCCTGCCTTAGCTGTGTCTGTAGCGTCACAGCTTCAGTCAAAAAATAATAAAGCCAGCATCCAACCCCCTTCCATGAAGGAAAGCTTCCTATACTTGTGGTTGGGCCATTTCTATTTCATCCGGACACCATGAGCTACCTTGCCATTAAACATTTGCACGTGACTACTGTCGCCCTGAGCGGCCTCTTCTTTCTCTTGCGTGGTTTTTGGATGTTTGGTGGGTCGGGCATGCTGCAGCAGCGCTGGGTCAGAATCGCTCCGCACATTGTCGATACCTTGTTGTTAATCACCGCATTGATTCTAGTGTTCTGGAGTTCCCAGTACCCCTTCGTCCAGAACTGGCTCACCGCTAAGGTGCTGGCCCTGGTCGTCTATATCATGCTGGGAACCATTGCCCTCAAGCGCGGCAAAACCCAATCGGTACGCATCGCCGCCTTCATGGCAGCCGTCATGGCCTTCGCCTACATCTTGGCTGTCGCAGTGACTCGCCAAGCTTTTCCATTCGGCTGAGAGTGGCATGTGCTTGCACAAGCGCAGCCGCTCTTTTTGCTGCGCCTGACTGGCGGCTTGATTAAGGTCTTCAAGACAGCAGAAAACACACTGACTTGTGTCTCTTCATCCGCAAGGATGGCCTGACATATGCAGGAGTACGCCAATACATACAGAAAGTGCTACAACCGTTGCAAAGCAGCCATAGCTGCAAGAACACGCCTTTTCCAGAGCTTCTCAGCCAACCTGGCGCAGCACTTTGCTACGGAAGAATTCGTGGCCAACCCTGACCATTCTGAAACGCTCAACATCATGCATGGTGGCCACTAGCGCATTGGCCTGACTCTACAGCAGCCGGTCACTCATCAGGTAGAACACATTTTCTTCCTTCAGATTGTGCCGCTGCAACATGCACTTTTTCATCCGACGCTCGTACACTGATGGCATGGATACTTATATTGAGCTCGACGTCTGTGGCATGGAGCCGCCCGAACCCTTGGAACTGGTGCTTGAGGCGCTTTCCGTCCTGCAACCTGACCAATGCCTACGAGTGCTGATAGATAGGGAGCCGCGCCCGTTGTACCAAATCCTGCGCAAGAACGGCTTTGTGCATGAAGCAGAGTTACGTCCGGATTATCTGTATTACATTCTGATTCGTCACAAGAGTTGATGCGGCGCGTCTTGTCGTTCGAGGGAATCCCACCGCTGTCGGTGCCGCTTCGCTTTTTTTTAACGGGACCGATATTTGCCGTGCTGGCGGCGCTCTTGCTGTTGATCTATGGGGAATCGGCGCTGAATTCCCGCTGGTCCCCCATCACTCTGGCGTTGACCCACCTGCTGACGCTGGGTTTTCTGGGCATGTCCATGATCGGTGCGCTGGCGCAGATTCTTCCTGTAGTGGCAGACGTGCAGCTGCCCCGGCCGGCATTAACTGCGACTGTCCTACATTGGCTATTAGTCGTCGGCACACTGGCTCTGGCCAGCGGTTTTCTGACGGCGGCGCCCCTTCTATTTGCAGCAGCTCTAGTGTTGCTAGGGGCCGGCTTCATGGTTTTTCTAGGTGCCTGCCTGTATGGACTACGTCAAGCCAGTGATGCCAATGCCACGTTGGTTGCAATCTGCCTGGCGTTGCTAGCGCTAGGCATCACGGTGAGCCTTGGGTTGGGGCTGGCCAGTGTCTTTGCCTGGCCAACGCTGGCATGGCCGCTAGTTTCGCTGACCAATCTGCATGCCGGCTGGGGGCTGGCCGGTTGGGTGGGGCTGTTGATAGCCGGCGTGGCGTATCAAGTCATTCCGATGTTCCAGGTGACGCCACTTTTTCCCCGTCCCTTTGCCAGGTGGTTCGCCCCTGTCGCCTTCCTACTGCTAACTCTGTGTTCGCTGATTACCTTGGTGTCTCTGTCGAGCATTAGCAAGTTGGCCTATCCAGTGCTGGCCCTACTCACCGGCGCGGCTTATGCCATGTTTGCCATCACTACTCTGCATTTGCTGAAGCAGCGCAAGCGGCCCAAACCGGATACCACGACTTTTTTCTGGACCACCAGCCTGGGTAGTTTGCTGGTAGCCTCAATGCTGTGGATGACGGCTATTTGGCTACCGAATCTGGCGCATCAGCCCGCTTACCCGCTCCTACTGGGTGTGCTGATGATCGTTGGATTTGGCTATTCAGCCATCAACGGCATGCTGTACAAGATCGTGCCTTTTCTGGTGTGGCATCACTTGCAGATCCGGCTGTCAGGCGGGCCAGTACGTGCGCCCAATGTGCGCCAGATCATTCCAGAGTCGGCGACCCAACGCCAATGGATAGCGCACGCCGCCGCACTTGGCTTGATGGTCGGAGCTTGCCTGTGGCCAGTTATGCTGGCACGCCTGTCCGGGTTTGCTTTGCTGTTATCTGCTGGAGGATTGGCGTTTAACTTACTGACAGCATTGCGCGTCTATAGCCAGCATTTGCCCAAAGACTGATGCAAACAGCCAGATGCAGAGCCACGTGCGCCTGCGTGTTACTTGTCGTAATGACGCAGACGATCGGCATCGAGAATCAGGATGTGCTTGCCCTGCACCTGGATCAGTTCCTGATAGGTCAGATCGTGCAGGATGCGTGAAAAATGCTCGGGCGTCAGGTTCAACCGGGACGCCACTACCATCTTGCTGACATGCAGACTAACCGTGTCACCGTCTTCCAAGGGTTTTTTCAGCAGATAGCCTATCACGCGCTGCGTGCCTGAGTTCAGCGAGTACGCCTCAACGTCGCCCATCAGCCCGTGCAGGCGGCGACTCAAGCCCGCAAGTAGTTTGAGAGCGAAGCTGGGGGTGCGCTCTAGTTCAGTCAAGATGGCGTCCCGCGCCACGTGCAGCAACATGCTGTCTTCCAGCGCCGTCGCCGTCACGATATAGGGCTTGTTGGCAAACATCACGGCTTCGCCAAAGCTGTAGCCAGGCCCTACCAGTTCGACCACCTTTTCATTGCCCTGCGACGAAGAAAAGGCCAGCTTGACCCGACCGTACAGCACGATATAAAAGCCATTGCAAGCGTCGCCACGCCGGAAGAGCACATCGCCACGGACGATATGGAGCTCTGTCGTCGCCAGCGCCAGTTGTTCTAGCTCTAGTGGTTCGAGCTGATCAAATAGCGCCAAGCGCGACATAAACTCGATGGTCTTGATCTTTGGACGTGTCATCCGGCTCCCTCCCTTAGCGCCGCTCCAACATGAAAAAGCCTGACCCAGCCACTTGCGGACTGTAATCTGGAAGAGGGGAAAAAGAAAGCCATGACAGAAACTGTCATGGCTGAGCAGGCGCGCACGGACTGCGTTCCTGAAGAATACAGCGCCGTACGTAATGTAAAAGAAGAGCTGGAAGCTTGCAGTGCAAGCGACGCCCTTCTTATTTCAACGAAAGGATCCAAGTAACCAAGGATTTGGCTTCGGCTTCAGAAACATTATTGGCCGGCATGGCAATCGCGCCCCATTTTCCCGAACTGCCTTTGATCACACTCTGGACCAGTTCGGCTTGGGCGTCCTTTTGCCCAGCATACTTAGCTGCGACCTCCTTGAAGGAAGGGCCCAGCACCTTGTTGTCAACGGTATGACAGGCCATGCAGTTCTTGGTTTTTGCCAAATCAGCATTGGCCAGGGCTACGTTGGATCCCAGCACACCCATCAGAGCGACGGCGAGAACAAGTGCTTTCATAAAATTCTCCTGAAATGATTATCAACCCCGAGAGGCTTCAGGCAGCCATGCCCCATTTGCATGGGGATGACTGCGGCAGACTTAGTGGCCGGATTTCGGATCGACCTTGGAAGCCGAATGGAAAATCTCCGGATTTTCCGGGCCGGTCACGTTGATGATTCCGACTAGTCCTTTCTCCATCCGCGACAGGGCATGGTCCACCACGATCAGCTTGCCCGGCACCTCGACCTTGAATTCGACCATTGTTGCTCCGCCCGGAGGCACGCTGGTGGTCTGCACGTTCTGCAACGGTGGCGAAGTCAGGTCGCCCAGATTGTAGACGCGGTCAAATATTTCACCAATAACGTGGAAGCTCGACGTCAGGTTGGGACCACCCACACCAAAGAAAATCCGCACTGTTTCGCCGACCTTGGCTTCCATTTGGTGGGTTTTGGTCAGGGCGTTGTGCGATCCGTTGAAGGTGATGTGCTGGGGGTTCTCTTCCAGCAGTTTCTCAAGCGAAAACTCGTTTTCACCCTTGGCACCATGATTCTGCGCCGTGTACAGCTCACCCTGCATGATGTAGAACTCACGGTCCACCTTGGACAGACCGCCTTCAGGCTCGATGAGGATTATGCCGTACATCCCATTCGAGATGTGCTGGGCCACCATTGGGGTGGCGCAGTGATAGACATAAATACCGGGGCTAAGCGCCTTGAAGGTAAAGCCTTTCTCGGTACCAGGAGCGGCCTGCGTCACGGCTGCACCGCCGCCAGGCCCGGTCACCGCATGAAAGTCCACCGAGTGGATCATGTGGCTATCCTTGGCGTTGGCCATGTTGACGTTGATGGTATCGCCCACACGCGCCCGGACGAAGGGCCCAGGCACCTTGTTGTTAAAGGTCCAGTAACGATAAGTGGCACCGTCACCCAGCTGGCCGACGATTTCCGTGGTTTCAAGGTTGACGTTCATGGTTTGCGGTGCGCGCTTACCCACGGGTTGGCCAACTTCCATGGGGCTGCGGGAAATTTCTGCACCCTTGGGCTCTTTCTTGGCAACGCCCTCACCCACAATAATCTTGCCGATCATGCCCGCCTGAACGTGGCCGGGAATAGTACAGATGTAATCGAACTCACCGCTCTTGTTGGCACGAAAGACAATGGCGGTACTGGCACCCTTGCCTTGCAATTTGTCCGACGTAGCATTGAACTGAGGAATGGAAATGTCATGCTGTGCGCCATCGCCGTTAACCAAATTGATCTGCACCACCGCGCCTTCTTTGACGCGCAGTTCAGGGTTGACTTGACCCTTGACGTTGGCGCTGTCACCGCGGAACACCAGCTTGCCGTCGGCAATGTCGGTACGCAATGTGTAGACCACGTCCGGCAGATATTTGACCGCAGCCGACTTGTCGACTGCCTTGGTGATGGCTTTATCGGCAGCCATGGCGGGAGACAGGGCAACGACGCCCAGAAGAGCACCTGCAACCAGCTTGGATAACACTTTCATTTCCATATCATTTCCCTCTGTTGATCTGTCCAGCGACTGCTGTATCGTTCGATCAGCATGGGCAAATGGTATATTTTCGGTGCATGTTTAGGACTTGATTCACATCAAGAATATCCAGGTAGCACAGCTTTCACGCCGTTTTGTCGTCTATCTAAAACCCCGGTTCAACCCTGCGGGTCAAATCAGTTTGGAATAGGAAGACTGAGTCGGCAGCAGCAGATATTTGTCGAACACCATGCCGCTGGCGCGCACGAACATCCGGCCCTTTGGCGTGACCCGAATGGCTTTGTCATCGATCGTGATCAACTCGGCTTCTTCATGCGGACGCAGCAGTGTCAGTTCGTGCGCGAAATAGTTTGAAAAATTGATGTCAAACCGGCGGTTGATATCGGCAAATTCGACCGGTGCACTACACATCAGCATCATGATAATGTGACGCCGCAGCACATCGTCCGGGTCCAGTTCAAAGCCGCGATCAATCGGCAATTGGCCTTGGTCCAGATGATGGTAATAGCTTTTGACGGTACGCACCGCCTGGCTGTGCGAATCACCCACCTTACTAATGGCCGAGACGCCAAAACCGATCAGATCGCACTCGGATCGGGTAGTGTAGCCTTGGAAATTGCGGTGCAAACTGCCATCCAGGCGCGCCTGGTTAAGTTCGTCGTCGGGTTTGGAAAATGGTCCAGCCCGATATAGACATAGCCCGCTTCCAACAGACGCCGGGTCGACATCATGAATATCTGTAGCCTTTCTTCGGCCGTAGGCAACTCGCTTTCCACGATCTGGCGCTGCGCCTTGAATCTGCTGGGCAAATGCGCATAGTTATAGAGCGCAATCCGGTCCGGCGAAAGCTGAATCAGACTATCCAGCGTGCGCGAAAAGCTTTCTAACGTCTGCCGAGGCAAGCCATAAATCAAGTCGGCGTTGACAGACTCAAACCGGGCAGCAAGCTTTCGTTGACTGCCTTTTCCACCATCTCATTAGGCTGGATGCGATTGACGGCCTGCTGCACTGCTGGATCGAAGCCCTGAACCCCAAAGCTGTTGCGGTTGAAGCCCAGCGCGGCCAACGCAGCCAAGGTTCCCTCATGCACTGTACGCGGATCGATTTCCACACCGAGTTCGGCTTCTGGCGCAAAGTCAAAACGACTGCGCAGCATCTGCATCAACTGACCCAGTTCATCGGAACTGAAAAAAGTGGGTGTGCCGCCACCCAGATGCAGTTGAACCACTTTACGCTGTGACCCGATCTGCGCAGCGACCAACTCGATTTCCTTATCCAGGTAGCGCAGATACTCGATCGTACGGCTGTGATCCTGAGTAATGATCTTATTGCAGACGCAAAAATAGCAAAGCGACTCGCAAAACGGCAGATGCAAATACAGCGACAAAGGCGGATGGTCATTACCAAGCACCCGCTGTCCTAAATAGGACAGATAGGTCTGCTCGGTAAAAGCATCGTGGAAGCGGTCTGCCGTTGGGAAAGAAGTGTAGCGCGGCCCCAGCTTGTAAAACCGACGGATCAGGGCTTCGGAAATCTCGATGTCTGAAGAAACAAAATTCATGGCAAAGGGGGAGAATTTGGGATGTCTTGCTTGCAGCTAACATTGCGCCCATAAAAAAGCAGAATGGCAGCGCGTGCCATTCTGCTACATCCAACCACAAGCTGCCATCAGCTGCCGCCGCAACCGCCACAGCAATTCCCGGGGGAGCCATGCGCCTGCCCACCGGGTTTGATGCCCGCCTTGGTCAAAACAGTACGCAGTTCCTGTAAGGAAGTCAGATCGTCATCGAAATCGATGATCAGGGAAGCATTCGCTGTCAGAAAGTTCAGCTTGCGCACTCCCTTGACTGAATTCAGGACTTGAGCAGCCTGGATTGCAGTTGCTTCGTCTAGAGTGGATGCCAACTTCAAGGTTTCAATTGCCATAGTGTTCTCGCAAAATTCAAGACAAAAAAAGGATGCAGGCAACCAATGTTCTGGTTTTTCACTGTCTGCCACACATAAAAAGCAAGCTGCCTTCCAAGCCAGACGGACTGCATGGATGAACCTGGAAAACAGGAGACTACGTATTTCTCTCTGCAGCCCTTATTTAAACATGCTTATATTATGCATGTATGCATAATTTTCAATTTTGCGAGATCCACGAAAAATGGCGTCGAACTGGAAGTCTTCCAGAACGACGCCATCATTGACGAGTGCTTTGGTCAGTTGAGCCGGAAACAAAGCTCAGGCAGACATCAAACGATCAGCGCGGAACCTGAAGAGTGATTGTCTGGCCTGGTTTTACATCGACCAGCAACAAACCATTCTTCTGCTTGGTTTGCAGGGCTCTGCCTTGGTCGTCCTTTGCACTCAGCCCAGTGATGTCGTCTGAAGTGATCTGGAGGGCGACAGTCAGCGGTTCGGTGCAAGCTGCTTTGTACTTGGGGTCGAGATTGCCGCTCAAGGAAAGCGATAGGCTGTTAGCTGCTGGACTGCCCACTACAGGCGACAAAAGGGCGCGACATCGACGGTACCGATCCACATTCAGGTAAGTGTCTATCCACATATCGGGCAGACTCTTAGCGTAATCGAGGTGCTGGCTCAAGAATTTTTTCTCTATCGGTTTCCAACTGCCATCAGGCACAACATCATCCCCTGCGATCCCATGCCCGGCTGCCACAAACCAGTAACCCTTGTCGAACGCTTCTCTCAACTCATCATTCGCCCGTTCCTCCACGGGAGGTTCAAATTCCCTTTTATCAGAGTCAAAAAACGAAAGTACATACTCCTGCTCAATATTTCTTGTGTAGCGCGCGCCGAAATGATTTTCCAGTGCTTTGTTCCAAGAGTTTTGCGTCCAGCTATGCCAAGGAAAAGCGAAAGTACGGAGGCGATTTCCAAGATTTTCATTCAAAGTGCGATGCGATTCATTGATTTCCAACTCTAGTTGAGCGCGGTTCTCTTCCTTCCCAAGATCAACAACATGAGTCTTGGAATGGTTGCCGATCTCATGGCCTTTATCCTGCAGGTCTCGCCAGTGCGCCCATTCATTGCTTGCCACTGAGTCAGTCACAAGATAAAAAGTGGCACGCAAATTGCGGTCTTCAAACATTTGTGCGATGTCGAAAGAAGTTGCCGGACCGTCATCGAACGTGTATGACGCCGCCGCCCGATGATTGAACTTGTATTTTGTTATTTGCGTTGTAGACGAGTCTAAGCATTGGCTGATTATCCCGCCGCAGGAGCTGGGAGCCGGATCAGGGTTAATGCCAGGATCAGGGTTAATGCCAGGATCAGGATTGATGCCAGGATCAGGATTGATGCCAGGATCAGGATTGATGCCAGAATCAGGGTTGGGTAAGATCGGTTCGGAGGAAGGTGGTTGCCCTTTGGCACCCCCGCCACACCCCGCCAATACCAAAGCCATGCTGATAGCCCCTGTCCTGAGCAGCCAGTTTATGTCCATTATGTTTCAACTCCCGTATCTAATTTTTTAAAAAGGAAAAGAGGCCATCATGCAACGTTTGCCAAAAGCAATGCTGCGTACAGTCAACTTGAACGGCGTCAAGTGCTTGCGGAAAATCATGAGAGAGGGAAATGCAACGCAGAATTTCATAACATGGATTTTTTGTTGAAATCCATGTAAGAACAACAAGGCGAGAGTAACACTACAGATTCTGTAACTAGCGAGCCTTTAGTTACTGTGCAATCGGGTCCATGGTCGCCAAGCTTTCTCGACCCTTTACAGTCAGCCCGTGAATGCCGCTCTCAGCATGGCGCTTGACATGCCCTTTTTTTGTCAGAAAATCCAGTACTTCGGGTGCAAGCGGCGCAGCAGGATCTGTGGCCAAGGCGCGCAGGCCAGCGATACAGTCACGAATGAACAACAGCTGCTGTGCTTTTTTCGTCAGCTCAAGGCTGCCCTTCTTGTTGCGCGCAATGTATTTGAGCCCCGCCAAGCGCTTGTTGTTACGTGCTACGCAGGCACTGGTCCGGGCGGCTGGCAAGCCACGCTGGATTTCTTTCAAGGCCTGCAACTCATCACGCGTCAGTGCATCATCCATGTTTTGTCTGAGTAATTTTTTGTGGGAATCGCATCCTACGCCAAAATTTGGCTTGGCTGCAGCACATATTGGCTCAGCCGAGCGTGTCAGGCTTGATTCATGCTGTGCGCAGGCAGCATGTCAGTTACTTCAACCTGCACGGTCTGTTTGTCGTCGGTGATCCATATCTGACCATCCTGGATGGTGCACTGCAATTGCATGCTGCGCTGGGCCAGACTTGCCAATGCTGCGCTGGTATCGGCAGTGACATTCAGGATCTGCAGATTGCGCATGCGGTCGATGCGGCTGCTCAGCTGATTACGCCAGATCGCGCTATGGCTGGCATAGCTGTAAACCACCACTTGTCCGGCGCGGCCGCAAGCCTTGAGTAGCGCGCGCTCGTCGGGCTGACCGACTTCGATCCATAAGCCGATTTCTCCGGTCAGATATTTTTGCCAGAGATCCGGCTCCTGGACATCAGATAGCCCTTTGCCAAACGCCAAGCTGTCGCTGGCATGGCGAATGAAGGCCAGCAGACGCATCATCATGCGCTCATCGGTTTCAGAAGGATGGCGCGCTAGGGTCAATGCATGCGTCTGATAGTAATTGCGGTCCATGTCTGCAATCTGGACATCGACCTTGTAAATCGTGGATTTGAGCGCCATAAAAAAGAGGCCGGCAAAGCCGGTTACAGACAAAGAGATAGAAGCGCAGTCAGCTGAGCAGGACTGGCGCAGCATACCAGAAGCCAGCCCGGTTCAAGGCCAGGGTGCTGGGTTCATGTCCACGTACTGGGCGCCGCCTTCACTGGGGCTCTTGTCTTCCTCGCTGCTGAGCTTTTCGCTCAGGAGGCCTGCCAACTCACGTCGCGACTCACTGAAGTCAGAACTCATCAAACGCTGTGACTGATGGGGCCAATTTTCCATGGTCCAGCTTGTGAATTCTTCAAAGCGCCGCACCACTTCGGCAGCATATTGGTCACATTTTTCTTTGCTCGGGTTTGCCATCGTATTTCTCCTTACTAAAAAATGGATGGGTCTTATCAGGCTAGCGTGCATCCACGTAGCCGTCTTTGGGACGGCGCAAGGCTTACATGCATAGAGATATCCTGGCGACATTCGTTTACGTGCCATCCCCCTATTGCAAGCAAATACAGCTGTAATTCAGCTAAGCTCAATTACAGCTTTCAATAGGGCAAAAGATAACGCGTACCCTGATAGTTGAAAATCGCGTCCTTGGGCCGCATCTGCTCCAGTTGCAGACCGGGCTCGATGGTCTCTCCTTCGCGCGCCAGTCGCCCATTGATGACGACAGAGCGGCTGGCTGGGTCGGCTGTGTAGATGTAGCCGCCCATTGTCACGACAGGCAGGGTACGTCTGACGGCAGCCGGCAACTCGGTCATGCGTGGCGCTTCTGCCACCGGTTTTTTTGGACCGGCTGCAGCGATTTCCACGGTCCGTCGGTCTATCGTCTCAGAAGGCGCAGGCCGGGCCACTGCTGCCACACCGGCTGGCAACCCCGGCTTGCTGGCATCGTCAGACTTGGTCTGTTTTTCAGTCACTGAAGGCCGTGCTGGCTCATGCGTGGCAGCGCGCAAGACAGCAGCGGGCGGCGGCGGTGGCAAAGCGGCAGCACGCGTCGGCCCGGGGGGTTTAGTGGCCGGCGTAGCATTACTCTGCTCATCACTTTTCTCCACAGGTGGCGCAGCGGAAACGGCCGCAACCTGGACGCTCTGCGGTTCAGGGCTGGCGGCTGATGATGTCGAGGACTGCTTGGTCCAGTTGCCCCCGAATTTTTGCCATGCCAGGCCCAGTACTATCAGCAGAATAAAACCTGCTGACGCCCAGACAAGCAGGCGGCGCTGTCTGTCTGGCAAGCCAGCAGAAAGCGCAACGTTGGACGGGGTGTGCAAACCAGGCAGTTTTTCTTCTCGCCGTTCGGCGTCTGCCCGTTTCAGGGCTTCCAGAATATAGGACATGTTTACTCCTCTTCCTGGCTGGCCACGGCTGGCCCGCTGGTGTTTAACCGCGGCTCCTGCAAGCCGGTAGCGCTATTGAGGTGCATCAGGGTCTTGGGACCGACAATACCGTCCGCCACCAAGCCCTGTGCCCTTTGGAATTCCCGCACGGCCGAGGCCAGTCTAGCGTCAAAACGCGTCTGGCTGGCCAAGGCAGCATTACCCGTCATGCGGCCTAGCTGCTGGGCCAACCAAATCACATCGTCACCTTCTTCACCCAGTCGTAAGCTAAGCCGCTGACCAGCACGCGTTCGCCATAGGGTCATGAACTCGCCTGGAAAGCGCCGCCCTAGCTCCAGAAGACTGAGCGTATGTTCCTGCCCACCGATGACAATCGTGGCACTTGCATTGGTCAGTCCGCGCAACAAAACAAAATAGGGCTTGCTGCTGCCGTCCAGTAGCTTCAACACGGCCGGTCGCTCCAACTGCCGAAGCTCTGCCAAGCCTTGGTCTCCTTGATAACAATGCACATCTTGCTTGGGAGCCGCCTGGCAGACCTGCTCGTCTCCTTGCAACTGTATGCCCCACAAGCTGGCCAGTTGGCGGTAGGCCTGTTTTTGGTCACGGAATATTCCTTCGGCACTGTTCGGCTTACCATCACTCTCTGACAGGATAGCTTTGTCAGAGGATATGGCGGTGTAAGCCTTCTCAGATTTTTCAGTCGGCGCGTTGGCAACTTTACCCGGTGTTGGTGGCAGGTCTGAGCGTTCGGCATCAGGTTTTGCAATGGCCTTGCTGGCAGCAAAAGGTCTGCTGCTTTCTGGAACCATCGTCCAGGCTGCAAGCCCGAGCACGCCGGCAGCGGCCACACCCCAGGCAGCAGGCTGCCAGCGGCGCTTTGCGCGCGGATGCGACCCGCGCTTTCCGAATACTTCATCTGCGGCGCGCTGCAGGGTTGGCAAATCCACAGTCTTGCTGTCTTGAGTATAGGCACCCAGCAAAGCCCGGTCGCACAATAGGTTGATGCGCCTGGGCACGCCGCCGCTGAGTTTGTGTACCAGGCGTACCGCAGGCGGCAGAAATGGCGACGCAGTCTGCAAACCCGCCACGCGCAGGCGGTGCTGGATGTAGTGGCCGGTATCCTCTTCTGACAAGGCGCCAAGGTGATAGCGTGCGATCACGCGCTGCGCCAACTGTTCCAGTTCGGGGCGTGCCAGCAGTTCCTGCAACTCAGGCTGGCCGATCAGCATGATCTGCAGCAACTTGCGCTCGTTGGTTTCCAGGTTGGTCAGCAGGCGCAATTGCTCCAGCACCTCAGCGCTAAGATTCTGGGCTTCGTCAATAATCAGGATATTGTTGCCACCCTGAGCGTGAGCGATCAGAAGAAAACGATTCAGGGCATCGATTCTGTCCTTTATGCTGGGTGCCGGGCCTGAGTCTCCAGAAGGCTCCACCATCACACCGAATTCATCGCAGATCGCATGCAGCAACTCTGCAACCGTCAGCTTGGGATTGAAGATATACGCCACATTGCAGCCAGGAGGAATCTGCTGCAGAAAGCAGCGGCAGACCGTGGTCTTGCCGGCCCCGATTTCACCGGTCAGGAGGACGAAACCGCCGCCACTGCCCACGCCATACAACAGGTGCGCCAGCGCCTCGCGATGACGTTCGCTCATAAAGAGATAATGCGGGTCAGGCGCAATCGAAAACGGAGCCTGGGTCAGCTGAAAGAATCGGGTGTACATGAAAGAACCAAAAAACGGACGAACCGGCAATCATGCCGGGCACAAAGTGCGTATTGCTAATTAGCAGCACGTTAACATAAACCAAGCACGCTGCCTCAGGTCTTTCCCGGCCAATTGCCAGTTATATATAGATCAATACGCGGACAAATATCACTCAGGCTGCCGCCCCAAAAAATGGGGGACGCTCGACTGACTGCTGCGGTAAGCGCTATGCTCGCAAAGCGCAGCATTGCCGTCCCTGGCTGCGCAGACCCCAGCCACATTTACCTGTATACGATTACTCAAACCTGAAAGGACTCTGCGCCCAGATGCCCGACACCAAGCGCCTGTTTTTTGCCCTGTGGCCTGATCCCGCCACCCGTGACGCCTTGCGGCGATTACAGCACAGCCTACAACTTGATGGGCGCCCCACACCCGCTGCCAACTTTCACATCACGCTAGTCTTTTTGGGAAAGCAACCAGTGTCGGCTTTGCCGACGCTACAAAGAATTTTGGCAGAGGTGCGCTGCCCGCCACTGTCACTGGTGATTGATCGCAGTGGGTATTTTTCGCGTCTGCATCTAGCATGGGCAGGCATGAACAACCCACCTGAGCGCTTGCTTCAGTTGCATGAAGAATTGCAAAGTCAGTTGAAAGCGGCCGACATTCCGGTCAAGCCGTCACCCGGCTTTCGTCCGCACGTAACGCTGGCGCGTAACACTTCCCAGCCACCCGACATGCAGGGCTCATCCATTCCTTGGCAAGCCAGTGACATCGTGCTGGCAGAATCCCATGTTAGTCAGAAGCCAAGACAAGGTGCGCTGTATCGCATTCTCGCTAGCCAGCCCCTGGCGGCTCAAGATTGAAGAATCAGATCACGCTTTCCAGCGTTGACTGCGTAAGCGAGTCAGCAGCAGTGGCTTCTGATGTTGCTTGCGTGGCAGTCGCTGCCTGTGCCAGTTGGCGCAACACTTGCCCAGCAGCGACCAGGCCAAACGTTGCAGTGACCGCCACAGCAGAGCCGTAACCGGCACAGTTTAGGCCAGTGATGCCTTGCATAGTGCTGCCTAGCGTACAGTTGTCTGCTGGCTCCGGCTGGTGTACCGGTTCGGTGGAAAACACCGCTTCAATGCCGAACTTATGTTTGGGGCCGCGCGGGAAGTTTTCTTCGGTGCGCAAACGCCGCCGCACTTTGGCCAGCAGTGGTTCCTGCTCGGTTCTGGTCAGGTCGCGCACTTCGATGCGGGTCGGGTCGGTTTTGCCCCCGGCACTGCCCACAGTCAGCACCCGAATGTCGCGCGCCCGGCAAAAGGCAAGCAGAGCCACCTTGGCCCTGGCATCGTCCATGGCATCAATCACGTAGTCGTAGCCGGGCGCGCCAATCAGGGATTCCAGATTATCTACTGTCACAAAGTCCTCGACGGCATGCACCTTGCAAAACGGATTGATCTGGGCAACGCGCTCTTCCAAGGCGCTAACCTTGGCCTGACCCAGGGTGTCGCTCAGCGCGTGGATCTGGCGATTGACGTTAGATTCGGACAGATTATCAAAGTCAATTAACGTTAACTCGCCGATGGCAGTGCGCGCCAGGGCTTCGGCTACCCAGGAACCGACGCCGCCAACGCCAATCACGCA